>CAMLLI010000001.1 GCA_946480685.1 uncultured Flammeovirgaceae bacterium
AATGATCGCAACGGTTGGGCTGGGGCTTTCATTCTGTGCAACAGCACAAACTACATCTATAAATTTATTCAATGGCAAAGACCTGAGCGGATGGCATGCCGATGTACCTGAAATGGACAATAACCCTGCTGTGAAAAGTCCATTCATCGTGCGAAACGGAATGCTCGTAAGTCTGGGTACACCCGGTGGACATTTGATTACCGATTCAGTATATCAAAATTACCGCCTCGAAGTGCAGTATCGCTTTGCTGGTAAACCCGGCAACTGTGGTGTACTCGTACACGCTTCAACACCACGTGCGCTCTATGGCATGTTTCCGAAATCACTGGAAGTACAAATGATGCACGAAAATGCCGGGGACTTCTGGTGTATAGTGGAAGACATTACCGTACCCGACATGGAGAAAAGAAGAGGTCCGAAAGAGCAGTGGGGTATAGATGGTGATAAGAAACGCAGGATCATTAACCTTACCGATAAATCCGAAAAGCCTTTAGGCGAATGGAACACCATGGTAATTGAATGCGTAGGCGATGCTATTAAAGTATGGGTAAACGGAGACCTGGTTAACTACGGAACAAACTGTACAACACAAAAAGGACAAATAGCCCTGCAAGCCGAAGGCTCAGAAGTTGAATTTAAAAAAGTTATACTCACACCAATCAAGGCGTTGCGTTCGTAGGTATACCTAATTATAGATGATATGTCTACATCACATGTAAATGAAAGGGATTACGTAGGAGTCCCTTTCATTTTTAAAAAAGTGACCTGCATCACACCAATTTACATATCGATGCCGGTAGCTTTACGTTAGTAGGGATATATATACCGTATACCATGTGGACAAAAACAAAATTTACAGAACTGCTGGGTATAGCTTACCCGATTGTACAGGGACCTTTTGGTGGAAGACTATCTTCTATTGAACTGGCGTCAACTGTTTCAAATTTAGGAGGCATGGGCTCGTTTGGTGCACAGCCTCTGTCTCCTGAAGAAATTCTGCAGACAAATAATGCACTGCGTAAAGCAACTGATAAACCGTATGCTATAAATCTGTGGGTTAATGATCGCGATGACCGTCTGAAAACTTTTGGACAAGCTGAGTATGAAAAACTCAAAGAACTTTTTGCTCCTTACTTCAACGAGTTCAACGTTCCGTTTCCGCAGATGCCGGTAAATTTTGGTGCTTCGTTTAATGAACAGGTACAGGCCGTACTGGAAGCTAAACCTCCTGTGTTCAGTTTCATATTTGGTATACCTTCCGGAGATTTACTCGAAGAGTTCCGCAGAAAAAATATTAAAACCATCGGCACGGCTACTACTGTAGACGAAGCCATCGCATTGGAGCAGGCAGGCGTTGATGCTATAGTAGCCACTGGTTTTGAAGCTGGCGGGCATCGTGCTTCTTTTCTTCGTTCGGCTGAAGATTCGCTTACGGGTGTCTTCGCACTGGTGCCGCAAGTGGCTGATCACGTATCGGTTCCGGTAATTGCGGCCGGTGGCATAGCGGATGGAAGGGGTATACGGGCAGCACTAACGCTTGGCGCACACGCAGTACAAATCGGAACAGCATTCCTGGCCACACAACAATCAGCAGCGACACCTGAGCACAAACAAAAACTGTTTTCACCGGAAGCAAAATATACCACCCTCACAAAAATATTTTCAGGACGACTTGCCAGAGGAATTCGCAGCCGGTTAACTGATGAGATACGCAGTAAAGATCACCTGCTGGCACCGTACCCGATGCAGAGCCATTTTCTGAGCGCGTTGCGTTCCGTTATGCAGAATACGCACCATGATGAGTATATAACATTCTGGTCAGGACAATCGGCTCCGTTGCTAAAGCATAAAGATGCAACGCAACTCTTTCATGTATTGCTGTCTCAAGCTGATGCCATCGGTTAAAAAATAAAGCAGTATATCTATAGTGGATATACTGCTTTTTTGCTTTAAAGCTTGTTGCAATTTTACATTCAGTGAAAGCTCATTTGGTGAATCGGTATACCTACCGTATTGTCATCCGGCAGAATTTCTGCTATAAAACCAAGATGCTGCAACAGGTCAATGAGGACATGAGCCTGTACAAAACCGGAAGTTGATTTCACCCGCAGAATCTTGTCGCAATCTTCCAGATCAAAATTAGCATTGTAGCCGGCAAAGCTTTTATGAATGCAGTCTATCAGCATAGCTGCATGATGCGGGTCTTTTACGTTCGTTTTAAAAACTTCTACCATGCTATATATACTTTTGCTGATTCTGAAATATACTTCTGTTACTCGTTATTTATTCTGTTTCTCATCGTAGTCTACCATCCATTGTACTCCAAATTTATCGGTAAACATACCGAAGTACGAACCCCACGGAGCTTTGTCAAACGGAACGGTAATTTGTCCTCCGGCAGAAAGACTGTTGAACAAGTGTTTTGCCTCCTTTTCATTATCCGGACTAATCGCTATGGAAAAATTGGTGCCAACGGTTATCGTATGCCCCACTGACTCGAGCGCATCGGTTGCCATCAGCATATTTCCCTTGCCAATCGGTAACGCCACATGCATTATTTTATCTTTATCAGCTGGTGGTACGTGGTCAGTTCCGGGCATATCCTTGAAGCGTTGCAACGCCAGAAATTCTCCACCAAATACAGACTTGTAAAAGTTGAAAGCTTCCTCCGTGTTTCCTTTGAAATTGAGATAGGGATTAATGGTTGCCATGGTTGATATTGTTTAAGGTTTATGAATTGTTAACGATCGTATTGACAGACTGGTTTTCGGGTACATGTATGCGCACCATGCAGCGTACCTCCTTGTCATTTATATACCATTCCACACAAGGGAAAGCTTTGTCCAGCCAGGGCGTTGCAAGCAGTCTGTTGAATGAATCCTCAATTAGGTTCGAGTCCTGCATGAAATTATATATAGTCTCAGCGAAATAGTCTCCCTTCGTGATGATAAAAGTTTCACAATTGTATTTTGTTGCTTCGCCCGCATACTCTTCTTCGGCCGCTGCCTTGTATACAATTTTACCGTTGGTGTCCATGTATGAAATTCCAAAGAAGGTCCGTGTAGCAATCGATGGATGTTTACCCTCTAACGTGCGGAACGCTTCCAGTATACCATCCGGAAAGGACTTCGCGGTAACACACATAATGCTGATGTCTTTTTCCAATCTATAGTGTTCCATATAAATCGATGTATAGTGTAGTCTGATGTTTTAACTCGCCATCGCCAGTGGTTTGAACGAACTTAACAATACTTCTTTTTCCTTACCTCTTAATTTGATGGCACCCAGCGGCATGGGTGTATAATTGCTGGTGAGACTAAGGCTCGATATAAGATCGGAAGAAGCGATGATCTCGGCATTGAATTCCTTACACATACTCAGAATGCGTGATGTAGTATTTAATACATCGCCTGAATAAGTTATATCTCTCTTGATGATTCCCACTTCACCTGCCACAACTTTACCACAATGTATACCTGCCTTGAACGATGGCACCAGGCCGTAGCGCTTCATATACTTCTCACGTTTCTTTTCAATGTGAAGTTTTATATCGTAGAAGCATTGTACACATCGGTTGTTCTCAACACCATCCTCGTATTTCCAGGCAACAATTACTTCGTCTCCTACATATTGATAGATCTCGCCTTTATTCGTCAGCACCGGGTTGGTTATATCAGCAAAGAAGTCTTTTAGCAATTCATGATATTTCTCATCGCCCAGTTGTTCCGCTATAGTAGTGGAAGAATTCAGATCAAGGAACATGAAGATGCGGTTCTCTTCTTTAGGCGTGTTGTATTTTCCGCGGATAATGTTCCCGAATGCTTCCTGACCAAATTTACTGCTGATCTGATATAGCAGTTGTGTAATGGCTACGACAATAAACCACACCATCGTATTCTTAAGACGTGAACTGTCGAACAGGAAATTTCTGAAGGCTTCTTGTGTTATGGGATCGGAGAGGGGTCTGCCGGTTTTAAGCGGAACAGAAACAGCACCGAGTATAAGTATAATGATAAGAATGATAAGGAAGAATGAACCGCTCACGGCCAAGATTGTATATCCATACGACTTATCCTGGTATTTTTCATTTATAAAGAAAACCATGAAGCTTCCACCCAATGCTGCACCGATCAATGCAGAGCCCAGGTTAAAAATTAACGAGAGAAAAAAAGAATAGTCTGCTGACGGCCCCATTGAATTGTGCGTATATAAAACCAGGTGATCGTACACAGTAATGATCACGCCAACCACGAGCCATGCACAGGTGATGACACCAAGTTGTCTGAATTTAAGTTGTGTTCTTGGGTTCATAACGTTAAAAGTTTGTTAAAACAAAAATCTATTCTCCACCCCGGTCTTCTTCTCAGTACCATACAAATGTAGCGTGTACAATGAAAGTAGCGGGGGTGTAAATACGGCAATAAAAAGGGTTGACTGCGACATTATCTTCTGCTAGTTTTGGGTAGCTGAAAACGGTATTTCAGAAGATTACTTTCTAAAATATTTTAAACCGATGAAACACATTTCTATTCTTGTTCCAAAAGGTGCTGCTGCCTTAAGTTGTATTGAAGGCGCGTTCACCTGTTTTACCAAGGCGAATGATTTTCTGGAGAGTATGGGAAGACCCCGTTTGTTCAATGTACAACTGGTGGGTATAGATAAGGATGCACAGGTATATGACCGTTTGTTCAAAGTAACGCCCGATGTTTTGATCTCGGATGTGAATAAGACAGACCTTATCATTATACCCGCAGTAAATGGCGACATGAATAGTGTGATCGCTGACAATGCCGAGTTCTTCCCCTGGATCGTGAAACAGCATAACAAAGGTGCAGAAATAGCGAGTCTTTGTGTAGGCGCATTCTTGCTCGCGGCCACGGGTCTGGTTGACGGCAAGCGTGTTGCAACGCACTGGCTATCCGCTAATCAGTTCAGAAGAATGTTTCCGTCTATTGAGTTGGTATCTGATAAAATTATTACCGATGAGCAAGGCATTTATTCCAGCGGTGGTGCAAACTCCTTCTGGAACTTATTACTCTATATTTTGGAAAAGTATACCGATCGTGAGTTGTCAATCCTGGCGGCTAAATACTTTGCGATTGAAATAGATCGAAGCAGTCAATCGGCTTTCATCATGTTCCGTGGACAAAAAGATCACCAGGACGAGTCGGTAAAGAAAGCGCAGGAGTTCATCGAACAGAATTTCCAGGAGAAAATTACCGTAGATCAACTGTCGGATATGTTTGCCGTGGGCAGAAGAAGCCTCGAACGAAGATTCAAGAAGGCAACCTGCAATACCGTTTCAGAATATATACAGCGTGTCAAAATAGAAGCCGCTAAAAAGAGCTTTGAAACCAGCCGCAAAAATATCAATGAGATTATGAGCGATGTTGGCTATTCGGACACGAAAGCTTTCCGAACTATTTTTAAACGTGCCACCGGACTATCACCATTGGAGTATAGAAATAAATATAACAAGGAAGGCGCGTTTGCCTGATGATATTTTACCTTATAAAAATGGAAAAGGCGTAACACATCGTTACGCCTTTTTTATGCCGCTATAGCGTTGAAGATATGGCGAACGATTACTGTATATATTTCAGTTCTTCCTCCAGGTTATCCAGCATTTGCAGCCAGCTCGGATATGCACCCGTACGTTTCGCTACGGATTCAAGTGCTGTTTGATGTAACGTCACTTTCGTACTTCCGTCATACTCCTCGAATGTTACAGTCACTACCGTTTCAGCGGGCCACTCCGGATCCATGCCGGCATCGGCAGCACTTAGCAGATTACCCTGTGCATCAGCAACGGCCATGGTATATACCAGTCGCTCCGGTTTAACAACTTCCAGAAATATACCTTTACACCAGCAATCATGATGTTGTGTACTGCGAATGCAAGTGTGAAAACTGCCCCCTTCGCTCGCGTCAAACGAAACGATGTCGAGCGTGCAACCAACCGGTGCATACCAGCGCACCAGGTGTTTGGGATCTGTAAAAGCTTTGAATACAAGATCGCGAGGTGCGTTCAGTATTCGCGTAATAACGACCTGGCGCTTAGCCGCATCGTTGACAGGTTCATTGATTTGTACCATAACGTATATATTTGTCGGGTATACAATACACCGGTGATTTTTAATTTTTTATAGTGAACAAGATGAATATGTATAGTTTCGGCATACGGATATATACTACATTGTAGCCAAGTATGCTTCGAGACGATCCATGGTCTGGTTGCCGCCTTCTACCGCACCAAACTTCTTCGCTTCTTCCAGCGCAGCAGCCGATTTCAAAACCATGCGCATCGTAAGTTTCGTCTTCTTGCCCTGATCTTCGAATGTTACGGTAACATGAAACGAATTCGGATCATCGTCTTGATCGCTTCCGTGCGTGTAGACCAACCGTTCGGCTTTCACCACTTCTTCAAAAACAACCTTGTTTGGATAATCGGTGCCGTCAGGTCCGTGCATCATAAAACGCCATACGCCTCCAACCTTTACTTCCATCTCATGTATTGTATTGGTAAAGCCTTTTGGTCCCCACCATTGTGCTATATGTCGGGGATTGGTCCATGCCTCATAAACAAGATCGCGTGGCGCATCGAGTATACGCGTCATTACGAGTTCGCGGTCTGATGTATCTTGTTTCATTCCTGTTTTTGCTGTCATAAGATTTTGGGTTTGGAATATAGTATATATAGGTTACACGTTTGTTTTTGACAGGTATGCCTCCAGTGCATCGAAAGTGCCACCGTACCCTTGCTCCATCGAGTAGAAGCCTTGTAAAAATATAGCGTGTTCTTCTTCCGTAGCGCGCAGTGGGTAAGCACGCAGTTTCAATAACGTTTTGTTACCTTGTGCAATCAGCGTCACTTCGTTGTATATTTCAGCTGGCCAGGGCTCGTCAAAAGGAGGGGACGTTATATTGCCTTCTTCATCCGAGAACGAATTGATGAACGATATTTTCTCGGGTGCTATAATCTCATCATAGGTAAAGCGTCCCCACATATCATTTTTACGATCCGGAGATTGCATGCAATAATGAAATATACCTCCTGGCCGGAATTCCAGTTTCTTTACCACTACCTTGAACCCAACAGGTCCCCACCAGTGCGCAAGGTGTTTAGCTTCTGAAAACACGTTGAATACAAGTTCACGCGGTGCCTGAAGTATACGTTCTAGTGTAAAGTCACGTGCCTCCGTTACGTTAGCGAGTTTTTTTTCTGCCATGTTTTTTATTTTTTGATTGTAATTCTTTCAGATAATCTTCAAGGTTATCGAAACGCTTGGTCCATACTTCGCGGTATTGCTCAACCCAGTCTGATACTTCACTCAGGCGTTCCAGTCGCGCTTCACAAAAGCGCTCGCGGCCCTGTTGTTGTATAATTACCAAACCACACTCCGATAATATTTTAAGATGCTTGTAAATAGCGGTGCGGCTCACATCAAAGTTGGAGGCAACCGAATTAACGTTTAGTGATTTGTGCGCAATCATATTCAGTATCTCCCTGCGCGTAGGGTCTGCTATACCTTGAAATACATCTCGTCTCATAATGCAACCTTTTGGTTTCACAAAGATATATGAAACCTTTTGGTTGCTGAAAGAGATTTTTAAAAAAAATATATTTGGGAATAAAAAAGGCACTTCGCAGCCTGCAAATGCAGTTTCTGCGATTGCGTGTTGATACAATCAGACAGGTGAAAAACTACAGAAGGAGGCTTATTGCAGCTACGATGCTGCTTTCAGGTATGTGATCTTGCTGATGAAATCTTCCAGCGTTTCTTTTTCAGGCAGGTCAAATTTCTTCCGCAGCCGGTAACGGGATTTCTTTATACTCTCCGGAGATATACCAAGCATGGATGCAGATTCCTTCAGTGACAACTTCAGTTTTATAAGCGCGGATAACCGAAGTTCGGAAACTGTAATATCAGGATAATGGTAGCGAAGTTTAGCGAAGAAACGCGGGTATACTTCTTCAAAAGCTTTCTTGAAATTTTCCCAGTCTTCGTCCGTAAGAATAGCAGCATGAAGGATCTTGTTGAACTTATCAATCTCGGTGTCTTCTTCAACAGATTTCTGCTTGAGTGTTTCGAGGTCCTCACTTATTTTATCCAGCATCTCGGATTTCTCCCGGAGATTATGTGTATAAAAATCGAGTAACTGTTTTTTCGACTCCAGGCGCTTCTTCATAATGAGGCGCTGCCGGTGATATACCAGTGCTCCAATGACAAGCAACGCAAGGCACGCCACTATAAATGAATTTCTGCGAATGATTTTCACACTCATTTCATGATTCAGTGCCTTTATCTCCAGTTCTTTTTTATCAAGTTCATAATTGGCCTTCATCTTTTCAATGTTGCTCAGGCTCTCCGAACTTTTCATGCTGTCGTTGAGTGTTACATACAGCGATTGAAATTCATAGGCCTTCGTGTAATTTTTTGCAGCGGCATATACTTTGGAAAGCTGATGGTAACTGTCTGCTATATTTCGTTTCGAATTTAATTTTTTCCCGATCTCAAGTGCGCGCTCGGCATGGACCAATGCCTGTGACGGATTATTCTGGATGAGGTATAGATCGCTGAGCGCTGTATATATACCCGACTGCAAATTGATACTGCCCGTTTCGATGGCGAGTTGCAGAGCCTGTTGCTGATACCGGAACGACTCATCGTAGTTCTGGTTGCGGAAATAGATCTCGCCCATGGCATTGTATATATTGCTCACCGCAGATTTGTCGCTGATCTCTTCATTTATAGCCAGCGACCGCTGATAGTATTGCAGCGCCAGCGAATCATTCTTTTCGGTTTCATACACATCTGCGATATTTCCGAGTGCACGTGCGATCCCGCTTTTATAGCCTTGATTGGTCCATGATGACAGCGCTTTGTTAAAATGAAGTAACGCTGCCTTCGTATCGTCCTGCGACAGGTAAATTACACCTACATTGTTATTGCACACCGCGATCTGCCGGTTGTCTGATATTGTTTCGAAAATGGTGAGTGCTTTTAACAAAAATTCAATGGCACGGGGTTCATTACCTAACCGGTGATAGTAATACCCCAGATATACGTAACCCTTTCCTTCACCCTTTTTGAAATCTATTTTTTGCGAAAGCTCAACTGTCTCGTTCGCTACTTCCTGTACCCGCTTTGTATCGCTGTAGGTTAGAACTTCGCACAATTTGATTAGCGTGTTAACACGGTTTGTATCTTCCGGTGTAGTTTGCAGCAAATTTTCCAGACTGTCTATTTTAGAGGAGTAGGTTTGTGCTGCCGTATAGAGGTTTATGCCAGCAAAAAAGACAGTGGCACACACAGCTATTGTAAGTTTTCGGAAACGCTTCGTTCGGAATTCCGAAAATGTATTTCGTGAAACGGACAAGACTATATCCATTATACTGGTTGTTGGGGCTTTTATGCATGCAAAGTAATGGTTAATTCATCAATGGTCTACCCAATTGTCCGCCCGTACCACGCGCATGTTAGTTTTTATACGAGTTTGTATGAATTCAAACCTTCGCGATAGCGGGGCCGAGTGTTTTGAATAACCATATTTGGCATATATATATCTACAGGGCTTACTATATTTAATAAATGACCACCAATCTGTCCGTCTGTTTTTTTACAGATTTGCAGAAAGTTGTATTGATTGCAGTCCAAACCCGATTGGTCGGTAATCTGCTATATAGCATCCGTTCCAGGAGAATATAGCGTGCGACATACGCCAGACTCTTATCCCTTCAGATTTATACTGGCGCGACTCTATGCATCATGATGAAGCAAACCGGCTACGAATAGTACATCAACCGGAAGCAAGGTTAGAGAAATACGTTGCCGATAATACACCGTACATCCTCACGTAGGATGGTTCATTTTTACAAAAACGTACGGGAGAAACTGCAATAAGAATTACCACTTATAAAGTGATGAAAAATGCGAGTTGGAGCGTGTGCGAGGCGTGTGAAAAATTGAATTGAAGATCAAGACAACAATAGTATACAACGGGTAATAGGATTTAGTACGATGAAGTATATACAAAGACTTACCATTCATGAAAAGTACAGACTGATTATTCTGTCAGTTATACTATGCGCGACTATTCTGGGCTTCTCGGTATGGAAAATTACTGGTTCGTTTAACGAACAGTGTTATGAGACAGAACAGATTCAGGAGCTCGAAGCACGTCTCTTGCGCATCAAGAGCAACGTGCTGCGTGGCGAACTGTTACAAATATTTATAGCCGATCGCGCAACACAGCAGAAGTATATTGAGGATGCAGCCAAAATTATACACGAACGGACAGATGCTTTAATTGTTGAACGCAACCAGATCAGGGTAAACGAACTTCCCCGAAGTGTTGCAGAACCTTATGCCAGTTTCAATCTCAGTATCGATAATTATCTCGCCTTTGTTGAGAAGAACCTGGATGATGTAAAGACAGTATCTGTACACGACTCTGCGCGCTATGCGAAGGTACGCGACATCTTACTCATTGATCTCAACCGGGAATTTATTCCGCTGCTCGATAATACTGCAAAAGTTATCAAGGCAACGCGAGACTATAAGAACAACATTATCCAGAACTTTAGCCAGAAACGTAAGGCTATGCTCTGGTTTTTTGGATCGCTTTCACTGATGGTGCTGCTCGGCATCGTTGTATTTATATATATCGTTAGCCGTTCTATCATTGTGTCCATCGCGGAGACGCGATCTATACTCGAGCGATTATCGGAAGGAGAATTGCCGATGATTGAAAAGCAACACGGTAAGAATGAGATCTCCGTTACGTTGAATGCCCTGTATATATTTACCAGTCAGATGCGCAAGCTGCTGGAGTTTGCCGGCAATGTAGCGAAGAACAACTTTGACGTGCAGGCAGCAATGTTCGATGGTAAAGGTGCTATAGCAAAGGCGTTGATCGACATGCGCGATAACCTACGGGATACATACCAGCAGGAGAATGAACGCAAATGGCTGACGCAGGGAGTTGCCGAATTTGGCAATACTGTAAGAAGATATGATGATCAGCGTAAACTATATGATCAGATGCTCAGCTTTATCATCAAATATACCTCAGCAAGTCTGGGTGCGCTATTCGTGTCTGATATGCAAGATACCAGTCAGCGCACCTTGCAGCGTGTAGCTGTATATGCGTATGGCCGGAAGAAATATATCAATGGTTCCATTCGTGCCGGTGAAGGTCTGGCCGGACAGGCATTTCTGGAACGTGCCATGATTACGCTGAACGAAGTACCGGATAATTACTTGAAGATAGAATCCGGTTTAGGTGAAGCTCAGCCTGCATATATTGTGGTGTCGCCTCTTATCATAGATGGTATACCGTATGGTGTGCTGGAACTCGCATCTTTCAAAGCGATCGAAAAACACAAGATACAATTCATAACGAGTATAAGTCAGGAGCTCGCATCAGTTATAAAAACGTTGCAGGCAAACGAGCGCACGCAATTGCTGCTGGAAGAAACAAAACTGAAAGAAGAAAAGCTGCGTGCCAACGAAGAGGCAATGCAACAAACTATAGGTGAACTGCACGCCATACAGCAGGCCGAAGCGATACGCTCTACCGAGTTGGAGCGCAGCAACAAGCAATTGGAAACACAGAAGAAGTTGATGGAGAAAACACTTCTGGAGATCAGAACGAAGGAGAAGGAACTTCAGCTTAAAGACAAGTCGTTGCTGGATACGCGCATGGCGAACCTGCATGCGCAGGCATCACAGTTGTCAACTACTATTAAGACATCCATTGATGTAGCGCTTGATGCATCCCGCACGTGTGCACATGTATTTACCGTGTTTGCCGAAGCTCCGCAGCTTTTTGTCGATGCACGCACACAGGCCAATTTTATGTTGCAAAGTATATTGAAGAATAATCCTTCATTCTTGGCCACCTACACGCTTTGGGAAAGCAACCAGTTTGATGGCAATGACGATCAGTATATAGCAAATCCGGGTCATGACACGACTGGAAGATTTATACCCTACTGGACTATACGCGGAAATGATTTTTACCTGGAGCCGTTGCTGAATTATACCGTGGAAGGTGCCGGTGATTATTTTATTATACCGCAGCGAACGAAACAGGAAGCTGTGATCGATCCCTATATATACTCTGTACAAGGTAACGATACCTGGATCATCTCGGCCGTTGCACCCATCATGACCGGTGATCATTTCAGAGGTATTTGTGGTGTTGATTTTGCAGTGGATAGTATTATGGAATTGATCGGTACACTGAAGTGGATTGAACCCGGCATCACCGTTGCGCTGATCGGTCATAATAAAACAATCGTAAAAATGTCTGACAACAGTATAGCTACCGGTCAATCATGTAACGCCTTCATTCCGGAAAATATGCTGCCGGAGAAATGGAGTGAGTCTTCGGAAGTTTCCTGGAATGGCAGCACCTATTTACTCGAGCCCGTAAAGTTTGGCAATACACAAACACCGTGGCTGGTCTGTGTAAGGATTCAGCGTTCGTAAATATACTATATACATACTTCTGGGTGAGTGGCCGATATCCATCCAAAAAAGTATAACATCGTTTACCATTCCAACGTAAATGCACTTCCCTTGTCGGATACATGTACGTGGATGGTGCCTCCGTGCAGTTTCATAATCTGTCGCGACAGACTGAGGCCTATACCGGAACCTTTCGGTTTGGTGGTGAAGAAGGGAACAAATATCCGGGGTAATATTTCAGGATCGATGCCCGGTCCGTTGTCTGTTATAGTTATGGCTGCACGATTGTTCTTTTCGTGTACGTCAATGGTAATTATACCCGTGCCATTGTGCGCTACAGCATCCATGGCATTTTTTACAAGGTTGATTATTACCTGCTCCATCAATGCTATATCTGCTTTTGCCGTAATGGTCTTGGCGGAATGGATGGAAAGCCTGATATGGGCCTGCTGAAGATCGTGTGCCAGGAGTGCGGCAACGCGTTTTACAAGGTCAGCTATATTCACCGTCTCAAACTGGGCGTGTATAGGTTTAGCATATTCTTTATACGCTTTTACGAAATTCATGAGTCCTTTGCTACGCGATCCAATCGTGGCCAGACTACAGAATATATCATCCACCTGGTCTTCATTCAGCGTGGCAAGATCTTTTCGGCTGCCATCCGGTTTCTTTAGTATAGATTCGGCTGCGGCTGTTAATGAAGCTATAGGCGTAACGCTGTTCATAATTTCATGCGTGAGCACGCGCATTAACTGATGCCACGCTTCAATCTCTTTTTCTTCCAGTTCATGATTGAGATTTTGTAAGAGGAGTATTCGTACGGACTTGCCGTTCAAAATAATTTCCTTTGCCTGCACACTCAGCTGGTATTGATCCTCATCTATAAATACCCGTACAACTTGTCGCTGCTCCGGCTGAATGTCTTTTGCAGCCTGGTATAAAGCTATATCTATATTTCTGAAATGATCGAGCGTAGCAAATTGCGGATAGTTTAAAAGTTTCTTTGCTGCCGGATTCATCATCATCAATCTTCCTGTAGCATCAAAACTAAGAATAGCAACACTGATGTTTTCATTCAATGTTTGGAGGTACTGGTAGTGTAATTCTTTTTCCAGATTCAGTTTGCTGAACTCGGCAACAATATCATTAAGCGCGCCACTGAGCTGTTCATACTGTTTTCCGCGATGGCCTGAAGTATAGGACTCCGTAAAAGCGCCTTGCCGTATGGACAATAAAAAATGTGTAAGGTCTTTGTTGGATTTATCGATATACCGAATGAGACTAATGACACAGGTAATAAGCAACAGTATAATGGCTGACGAGACAAAGAACATCGGACGTTTCACCACAACAAACGCGAGTGCAAGCGCCAATACCACAATGCACAAAATGCGAATGATAATGTTGAGCCGGAAATTTCTGTAGATCATAATTACTTATCTAGTCCGTATTTTTCCATTTTCCGGTATAGTGTCGTGCGCCCTACGCCTAGCTCTTTGGCTACTTTGCTTAGATTGCCGTTATACTTTTGGATGGCCGCCAGTATCGTTTTACGCTCTACTTCATCGAGGTTAAATGCTTCTGCGCCAGGCACGACATCGGCCGTAGCAGAAAGAGCGAAGTCACTTTTTTGCAAGGTCGTGTGCTCACTTAAGATGACAGCCCGCTCTACAGCGTGCTGCAACTCGCGTATGTTTCCCGGCCAGGTATATTTTTGCAGGTATCGGATAGCATCTTGTGAAATAGATTTCTCTCCCTTATGATATCGACTGGTATATATTTTTAGAAAATGATCGGCCAGCAATGGTATATCTTCGGTGCGATCGCGCAAGGATGGTAATGTAATAACTACTGTGTTGATCCGGTATAGCAAGTCTTCGCGAAAGTGCCCGGAGCGAACAGCCTGTTGTATGTCAAGATTCGTGGCGCTGATCAGTCGTATATCAATGCCTGTAGCGCGGTTGCTGCCCAGCGGAGTCACTTCGCGGTTCTGAAGCGCAGCGAGTAATTTTACCTGGAGTGCTATAGGTATATTTCCGATTTCATCCAGCAGAAGCGTTCCGCGGTTGGCTGCCTCCATGCGGCCCGTGCGATCTTCACGCGCATCGGTAAACGCTCCTTTCTTATGTCCAAATAATTCGGTCTCAAAAAGATTGGAAGGTAACGCGCCGGCATCAACTTTCACAAACGCTTCATCCTTTCGCCTGGAGCGTTGATGAATGAGACTTGCGATCAGTTCCTTCCCCGTTCCGTTTTCACCGAGCAGCAGAACATTGGCATCGGTACCCGCTACTTTATCAACGGTTGCGAGTACTTGTTTGAAAGCCGGTGATATACCTATAATTTCTGCTGCAGGTATAGGTTGTGATGTTGTGTTCTTGGTGGCGGGCTGATTTTTTTGCTGATCAACGGCCCGTCTATACGCAGCCAGCACTGCGCCTTCCAGCTTTTCATTCTCCCAGGGCTTTACAATAAAGTCAGCAGCTCCCTGTTTCATCGCATCCACAGCGAGTTGTATATCACCATAAGCCGTAATCATGATTACCTGCTGCCGCGGATTGCGCGCCATGATCTGGTTAAGCCAGAACAATCCTTCGTGACCGGAAAGTCTGCCAGCCGCATAATTCATGTCCAATAAAATTACATCATAGCGATTCTGCTGAAGCAATGCATGAAGACGTTGCGGATTGCTTTCTGTCTCAACCGATTCATACAGCTGCCGCAAAACAACACGGGCAGCCGTCAGCACATCGGCATCATCATCCACAATCAATATCTTCGCAGGTGTTTTCGGCATGTGGCAATAAAAATATATGTTTCGTAGTGATACACAAAAGTGTTTCACAATGAAACAGTGTTATTCATGCTGTCTCCATTAAGAGGTTCGTGTTCAATCATTTAATGGAATGGTATACCGTTTGGCCGTGGTGCAGTAAATTTATCCGTATGCTTCAGAACTATCTCAAGATTGGTTTTCGAAACCTGGCGAAGAATAAACTCTTCTCCATCATCAACATCAGCGGTATGGCCATCAGCATTGCATCATTCCTGGTGATTGCATTGTTTGTGTATGATGAACTGCAATTCGACAAACATGTGCAGGATGTACACCGGAAGTATCGTGTCTACAATGAACATTTCACAGATGATGGTCGGGTGATGCGGGGTTCGATGATTCCGCCTCCCATTGGACCTACACTCATGGAGGAATACCCGGAAGTGGAAGCGTACGCGCGGTTCATGAATTTTTATAACCCGGTGTTGTTTGAAGCCGGTAACCTGAAATATACCGAAGAAAAAGGTGGCTGTGCGGATCCGGCTATATTTGAAATGTTCAGTCTCAAACTTGTTGAAGGTGATATAGAGACTGCCCTGCACGATGTAAAAGAAATAGCCATTAACCAGACACTGGCGAAAAAATATTTTGGTGATAAACCGGCTGTCGGTGAAACGCTGCAGGTTTTTGACGAGAACTATAAAGTAGCAGCGGTGTTTGAAGATTTCCCGGAGCATTCACATTTACAGCTCAACTACTTTGTTACCATGCAGGAGCTGCTTACTACGATTCCGGAGCGTATGCGCGGCTGGGGATGGAGCCAGTTTCATACCTATATTAAACTAAAGGAAGGTACCAACGCAGAACAATTCGATGCCAAACTGAAAGATTTTGCTGAACGCAATGCATGGCCCACAACAAAAGATCACGGAAGTTATTATATACCGCACATTATGCCGATGGCGGATATACATTTACACGCCTCTGATCAAAAGTGGGATATAGCAGTTCGCGGAAACGCACAAACTATCTATATACTTTCGGCAACCGCTGTTTTTATACTCATCATTGCCATTCTTAACTTTATTAATCTTTCCACCGCGCGTGCCGTGAATCGTGTAAAGGAAGTAGGGGTTCGGAAAGTAGTAGGTGCCTATCGTTCGCAGCTTATATACCAGTTCATCAGCGAGTCGGTGGTAATTGCAGGTATAGCGTTGTTGATTGGCGGTCTTGTAACTGAATTGGTATTGCCGGCACTGAATAACTTTACCGAGAAGAGTATACCAACGGGTATATTTCTAAATCCGTTGCTGGTTATTGTGCTGCTGGTGGCTACCGTATTGGTGGGCGTGGCAGCCGGTGCATATCCGGCTTTTTATATATCAGGTTACAAGCCTGCGCAGATACTGTCCAATAAAAAATCAGGAAGGTCGGGTAAAACAGTGCTGCGAAAAGGTCTTGTGGTGTTGCAGTTTATACTGTCGTTCCTGCTCATCATCGCTTCGTTTGTTGTATCGGAGCAGCATACCTATATGCGCACCAAAGACATGGGCTTTGACAAAGACAATGTTTTGATTGTAGGTCTGCGCGGTGATATGCAGAGCAATCCGGAGACAGTCAAGAATGCTTTTGCCAACCATCCCAATATACTCGGTGCAACGTTGCAATACGGATTGCCGGGCGAAGCATTTGCCGGTGATGGTATACGCGATCGTGTAACAAAAAAAGACCTGTCGCTTTCGATGTTGCTTGTAGATCACGACTATGTAAAAACACTTGGACTGACTTTGATTGCCGGCCGTGATTTTTCAAAAGATTTTCCTTCGGATGTAAATGATGCATTTATTGTAAGTGAAGCCGCTGCGAAAATGTTAGGACATACCGATCCGAAAGATGCACTTCAGCACGAAGTGGAATGGAATCGCTGGGACAATCCGGATTCATTGAAGCAAGGTAAAATCATTGGTGTTGTAAAAGATTTTCATTTGAACAGCCTGCGCGAAAGTATATCGCCCGTTGTGCTGCACATTTATCCAAAAGCATATTCATCAATGGCGTTTCGCATCAAGTCGGAAAATATACCGGCTACCCTGGCGCACCTCGAAGCAACCTGGAAGAGGTTCAACACCGAGTGGCCATTCGAGTATCATTTCCTGGATGGAAATTTTGATAAACTATATAAGGCTGAAGAAAAACTCGCTACACTATTTACCTTCTTTACAGGCTTCGCGATTTTCGTTGCCTGCCTGGGACTCTTTGGACTGGTAGTATATAGCACATCGCAGAAGTATAAAGAGATCAGCATTCGGAAAGTGCTTGGTGCCGATGATGCCAACCTTGTTTTCGGATTATCGAAAAGTTATTTACTGTTGATCGTTATAGCTTTCGTGATCGCTATACCGGTAAGTTATTATGCAGCAGAGCAGTGGTTACAGAAATTTCCTTATCGAATCGAGATCACGTACCTGCTCTTTGTAAAAGCAGCACTGCTGATCACAGCATTGTCATTACTAACAGTAGGCATTCAATCATTCAAAGCCGCCCGGACGAACCCGGTAAATGCGTTGAAAGAACAGTAGAACTGTATTTGATATTGACTGATATAAAAAAGAACAGGCTGCTCACACGGGCAGCCTGTTGCATATATACCTGTAAATATACTATTGAACTTTTGCAAGCCAGAGGGAAGCATTCAGGTGAAGTGCAGGGTGCGATGTATAGCCTGATGGCGCATCACCCGACCAGCCGTTGAAGAGGTTGTCGTTGGTATCACCCGTGCCATCGTCTGATGGAGAACTGTCACCGACAAATACAACGCGACCATTGCTATAGGTTGCCAGCAACGCCATCACGCCATTGTTACTGCCAACGGTGCTGCTGGTGCGCCAGAATAAACCCTGAACGCTGCTGTTGTTAGCAGGATACAGCGTTGCAGTTGTACCTGCATAGAAAGCGAGTTTAGTTGCAGTACCGGCTGCGCCATTCAATACAACCTGCGCGTGAGCATTGCTGCCGGTATATACCTTCGTAGTGGGCTGTTCATCAATGTCAACATAGTCTACAATAAAACCGAATGGATTGTTGTTGTTGATACCGTTGTTTGTCATGAGGTCATTCCATACACGAGGTGAATCAAAGCCATCACCATCACGGTCAGAAGGATTATAGCCGTTAGAATCTGTTCCACCGGTAGTAGCAGCTGTGTGGTCAGCTACCATCATTAACCCGCCACCATTGGCAACAAAGTTCATGATCGCAGTTTTTTCTGCGGCAGTGAAAAGACGATTTGGTTCAAGCACCATGAACACATCATAGTTACTCAGGTCTTGTACATTCGATGCATTACCATACGTGATCGCTGTGCCTACCGGTAAAGATTCAACCAGGTGTCCGCGCTTCACGAGTTCAACAGCCCATGCAGACATTCCACCTTTCCAATAGTTTTCAGATGTACTGGCTGTTATACCGGTATAAGAAGGTGTAGGATAACGTTGTGCTTTTGTCTCAACGGTTGTACCACCGGTATAGGTTGGTACACTTTCAGTTCCGTCAGCATCAATCTGCCAGTCAGCGCTTCCTGCATTTTCATAGTGCGATGCATCGAAGAGGAATTTTTTGCCGGTAACACCACCGCCACCACCGTTGTCGTTAATGACTATATCATCAACGTTGATGCGATTGGAAGAGCCCGTGAGCTTGCGTATCTCGAGTCGCACAGTGCCGGTAACATTCAGCGTAAAAGTTTGTGTTTGAAGTGAAGATGTAGTGGTAACATTAGATCCAGCCTGTGTCCACGAGCTACCGCTGTTTACCGAATACCACAATCCCCATTGACTTGCTGCATCGCTTCCGTAGGTGCCATGCTTAACGGTAACCGTGCTGATACCTGTAGTTACATTGAACAACATGGTAATTTTACCCGTGTTGCGAATGCGTGCAGACCATGATCCTGCTTTCAGGTCGCCTGCTAAATTACCCACTAGTGCATCGTACAGATTCCACGATCCGCTGGGAAGAGTAACATTGTCTCCGCTGGATGATCCGGTTGGTGATACATCGTAAGCAGTTTTGGGACTTGTACCGCCCACTTCAAAACTTTCTGTAAGTGATACAGCCAGCAGTGATGCCGTTGCATCAGCAGCACGTTCATCCGAAGGATTTATACTTTGACTCTCTTGTATAAAATTGTCGGCACAGCCAACCATGAGTAACCCGGCAGTGCATACTACTGCGAGCGCCCGAAACGATCTGGAAATAACATTCATAATAATAGCTAAATAGGTTTAGTGAAACATGAAGAATAAAAATACAGATATCCGCAGAATATATATCAATCCGCAAGACAGACGGCCAAATGTATAGTTAAAATACTACACGCACTTTATGTGAGTGTTTTGTTTGTGTAAACGTTTTGAAATAGCGGTGAGCTGTGAATTGCGAGTAACGGCCCTATAGTTTAGTTAGGAGTTGTAACAGTTGTTGTGTTACTTTTTGGAAACCTGGTATTGATTCTCTTTGATATTGAACGACAGTTTTTGACTGGACTTTGTTTCGGTGTCGCTGGATATACAGTCTTCGTTCTTTACTATGTTTTCTGTTTCGGTTGTTTGGGTGTTTACCTGTATGTTGTTATAGCCATTGGTTTTTTCAGTAAGGATAACGAGTACGCTTTTACTGGTCGAGAAGCTGCCTGTACAATTCGTGTCCCATTCACCGGTTGACTGATAGGTTACAAAATCGTGCAATACCTTTACAAGTGTTTTGCCTTGCTGTATATATAGTGATAACGTTTCTTCCCCAAACGGATTGGGTCGTGAACTGCCGGTATAGCTGGCGCGTATACCGATAGCACGTACAGTAGATGCTATTTTGTAGGGTGCAGTGTCAATTTGAAAATTGGTCAGTCGAATTGCATCAGAAGTATAGCGTTCTTTTTCAGCGACCGAACAAAGTATAG
>CAMLLI010000002.1 GCA_946480685.1 uncultured Flammeovirgaceae bacterium
TATGATTGTATACCGAAAGTATACCGGTAACGCGAAGGTTAGAAAAATTCAGGCGTATGTCCGGATTCTTGCGGAAGACTATAAATGCATAAGCTTTGCTGTTGAGTATACTTTTAAACGCTAGTTTGACACAATTCCTGCCGGGATTCAACGGCATGGCTACTGTTTCCAACAGGACGTCCGGAGTAAAATTGCCCGGTTGCTGACTGATGTATAGCTCTGCCTGCAAGGTTGTGTCGAAGTCGGCCTCCGCATGCAGGTTAATTTCAGGCACACGGCCTTCGCTCAGCGGTAACAACTGGGCTACGGCCGGATCAAGTTTTTTCAACAAGCCCGCCTCGGGAAGTTCCGTAAGTATCAACTCGCTGGTAGCCCGGATAGATGCCGTGCGTACGAGATCACGTTCATCTGATAATTGGACACCGGGTATATAATGCCCGATGGCTGCAAGACGTTGTTGCAATTCATATATAGATTCGGATGTACCGAGCGCCCGGGGTTGCAGCTGTTTCTCTGTACAAAGTACAGCAGCCATGCCCACGGCTTGTCCACCATAGGCACTCGTTCCCATAACACGCGTAGAACCAAAGGCTACGTGACTTACACTGATGATACGTCCTGCGAGAAAGAGGTTGTTGATATTCCGGCTATAGTAACACCGGTATGGTATCGGATATATACCTTTGCTGTGCCACTGGTTGCAACCCGGTTTTTCACTGAAGACACCATCGGCAGGATGAAGATCGATCGACCATCCGCCAAACGCAACGGCATCGCTATGCGCACGCTGCGAAACGATGTCCTGCTGATGCAATATATAGTCGCCTTCAAACCTGCGACTCTCCCGCTTGCCGGGGATTGTCCCCACCCACTCCAGCGTCAGGTTCTGCGCTTCCGGAAATCTACCGGAGTTCTTGATATAGTTCCATACTCCGTACACCACTTTCCAGAGTTCCCATTTGATGGTTTCGGTATCATGCACTGTATCAAGACGTCCTCCATACTCAATCCACCATAACTGGCATCCCTGCTCCTTCGCAGAGAATTTTTTATACTTGGGAATCTTCGTGATATCGTCCAACGCATACGAAGGCGGCACAAACGAAACGGGTTTCCCTATATCTTTGGTGTAAAAGTATATCGAGTGTCCTAACAGTTCACCGTATTCAGAAGAAGGCGCGAACAACTCACCAAACTCTTCCTTCGACTCCGCTCCCATTCGGAAAGCAGCACCCGACAAGAAGCCAACTACACCATCACCGGATGCATCGCAGAACAACGGTGCGGCTATACTATAGTCTGTTGCATTCTGACTGCAATATGCCCGCACGGACGAAATAGTATCGGCATCTTTCTTCTGTACTTCGATCACTGCAGTATTGAGCAGTAGTGTAATATTCGGTTCACTCACTACTTTGTCCAATAACACGGTATCATATATAACGGCATTACCTTCCTTGTTACGATACATGTTCTCCACGAGGATCTCATCCACTACACCACCTTCACGCGCCCAGCGATTGTTATTACCCATGTGCGAGGTTGCTCCCAATACCCAAAGCCGCACTTCACTCGAAGAGTTACCGCCCAGCACAGGTCTGTCCTGTACCAGTACAACTTTCAGTCCTGCACGCGCGGCCGTAATAGCACAACATGTGCCAGACAAACCACCACCGATCACCACCAGGTCTGCCTGTATATCTTTGCGGAGAAACGACCGCGATAAAGCTTGTTCAGATTTTAACATTCTATTTTTTGTTTAACGTTATACCATCCCACACATCCGTTCGAAACGACATCGCCGGAAATCCATCTATACTATATAAGTTTGCTGCGTTACTCTCTACCGGACTGCCTGCCCAGGCATAGCGGACTGCAACGGGATTTTGTATTTCTCTACTATGAACATATACCATGTTATCACCACGAATGATGGCATCCGCCCAAACGAATTTCTGATCAGCACCTGCCATGGAAAATCCTTTCAACTCCTTACCTCGAATCTGCAAACCCTTCGTGTTGGTGAAATGTATAATTACCGTATCGTCTTTTATTTCACAGGATTGATAGCGCGGAGAAGTATATATATCATTTCGTCCATAGGCAATTTTCAATGCCTCCCATGCCAATCGCTTTCCAACAACCTGCTTCTGCGTAGGATGTACATCATACGGATCGCCAACGTCATGACTAACCGCCAAAGCTGTATTGGAAAGTGTAAGCGCCATTGCCTGTGCCTCGCGTAACTCTGCCCACGTATTATCTACAGGTTGCTCGGTAAGTTTACCGTGCGCGGATGTCTGTACAATAAGAAAAGGAACATCACCCTGCCGAAACTGTGCGCGCCAATCCTTAATCATCAATGGCAATAAACTCCTGTATTGGTATGCGCGACCGGCATTGCTTTCGCCCTGGTACCAGGTAAAACCCTTTATACCAAGACTGGTAAGGGGCGCAATCATTCCGTTATAAAGTACGCCTACCTGTGCCGCCAGTGGAGACATGATGGGTTTAGGAGGATATTCGTTTGCCGGCAATCCGAATCTATACTCCCACGCTCCTTCCAACGGTATGGCTACCGCATCGTCGGACTGGACCAATTCATACAAGCGTAAATCTGCAGGATCATGAGTGCGGAACAGGCCATTACCCGATTGATGATCGAGGCGGATTACAAGAGTATTTTCGCCTTGCTTTAAGACCTCTTTTGGCACTATATATATTCTGCGTGCCGGTGCCCACGTAATATTCCTGCCAATCTCGGTGCCATTGCAATACGTGATATCATAATCGTTTAACGTTTCGAGGTTCAATACGAGATCACAAGCTGCTAGATCTTTTGTGAACCGGAATGTTTTTCGTAGCCAGATTGATCCGGAGTAATTAACAAAGACATGGTCTTCACCGAAATCCGGGGCTATAAATTTCTGCCAATGTGTACCCTGATCTTTTGTGCTATACCATGAGTCAACAAAACCGGGATCACGCCTTTGCAACGTTTCCCACAGTTGTGTCTGTACCGCTATATTCTTCTTCTCGAGATGCTCAACCGATCGTTGCTGTTTGACCGCTAAACGAAAAGTATCCACTTTGCCACGGAAGTCAGCGTGCTGGTAGAGCGCTTCCAAGCTTGTCCATGCCTCTATAAATGTACCGCCCCATGACGCGTTAATTATACCGATCGGTATATTCAGTTCATGCTGTAACGCTCGCGCAAAGAAATATCCTACAGCGCTAAAACCTGCAGCCTGTGTCGGTGTACAAACCTGCCATGAAGCAGACTCTGTATTCCGTAAAGGTAACGATGCCACTTTCCGCGCCACGGTAAACGAACGTATCTCCGGGTAATTTGCATGGCGAAGTTCATACGATGCATTGAACGTTTTCAACACCGGCCATTCCATGTTCGATTGGCCGGAACATATCCACACATCGCCCAACAGTATACCGGTGAATGTAAAGGAACTGTCGGCATGAACGGTAAATGTATAGGGACCGCCTGCCTCCATCGCCGGATATACTATTCGCCATTGCCCCTTTGCATCAGCTTTAACGTTTTGTTTTTTACCATTGAACGTTACAGCGAATGACGCTTTCGCCGGAGCCGTCCCCCAGAATGTAACAGGCTTCTGCCGCTGCAGCACCATGTTACTGCTGAAGAATACAGGCATGGTGATGCGCTGTGCGTATGCCCCCTCAGTTGCAACGATGATCAGAAAAGATAATATGACAATTATCCGGATCATCCTCCTATGGATTTACGGACTTCTTAAGGATTACAAAACCACCCGGCTTTTGAAGCTCGATGGAGACCGTCTCGTTCGATGATGACAGTGGTATATCAAATGTCTTTGTCTCACCTGGCTTTAATATGTCAATGATATACTCTTTACCGTTGGCAACCAATGTATACTTGCGCAAGGTATAGCTCGGAAAATCCTTTCGTGCTGCTACCTGCACGGCAACAGCATTTCCGTTGCGGGAAGTTGTTACAACCGCCGGAGAAAACTCTTCCTGCCAAGCTATATACATATCGCGCAGTTCGCGTTCGGGAGACACCAGTCCCCACGGACGATAGCCGTTTATATTTGTTCCGGGAAAGGAACTCTCGTAGTCGTTGAATGTCCAGACTGATGCACCGATCAGGTAATCGCACTTTCTGAAATCTTCTACAGCCTTTTTCAAATGTGCTACACGCTGCTCTTCATTCTTCACATCATCCGCTCGCAAACCAAATTCACTTATGTAAATTGGTTTGTCCGGATAGAGTTCGTGGACATGCTGCAAATGTTTGAGATGTGCACCGTATATATTTGCGCTTACAAAATCTACATACTGTGATGCTTCATCCTCCGGCTTCCTGATAATATCCCGGAAGACAAACATGCTGGCAAAGGTAACGAGACGTGTGGGGTCAATGGACTTGGTATAGGTATACATATCTTTTGTCCAGGACTTCCCAGACTCTGTATGGGAGGGATATTCATTGCCGACACTCCATGCGATAACTGATGGATGATTCCAATCGCGCTCCATCATTTCACGCATCTGTGCCTGGAATTTCTTTCGCATGGCAGGATCAGCCATTTGCTGCTGGGTCATTTGCCAGTTGCCGGCTTCTCCAATGATCAGCAATCCATGACGATCAGCCCAGTCCAATAAAGCCGGAGACACAGGATAGTGACTGATGCGCGACAATTCCATGCTTCCATTTTTGATCAAGGTGAGATCTTTCTCAAGAACAGCGTCAGGGTCCATGGAGCCATGTCCCGGAAAATCCAGCGGACGATTACAGCCTCCCATGCGTATAGGCTCTCCGTTGAGCAACAGGCTGGTGCCTTTGATCTCGATCTTGCGTATCCCAAACGTAGTGCGTACCGTATCATTTCCAACTATGGATTCCGCCTGGTATATATTCGGTTCGTCCTGATTCCAAAGTTTAACATCCTTTGCTGCGAGTGTGCCTTCCAACGTAACAACACCGGAGGCCCTTGCCACCACATCCTGGCCGGTAGCTTTCAATTTGGCAGGGATGCGTTTACCATCCTGGTATATATTTACCTTCACGTCACTCTTTCCAATATTTTTTGCAGATCCGTTATGAAGGTATATATCCAATTTCACGGCAGCCGTTTTCTTAACCAGGTCTGGCGTAGCCACGATGCGTACATTCTGCTGATAAGCCGCGGGACGTACGATCAGTGTGACCGCGCGGTTTATACCGCCGTAGTTAATCCATGGAAATAGTTGCCCGGTATTGGAAGATTCCAAATCTGTATTGTTTTTGGCGCCCGGTATAGTCGTTGTATCCCACGCATTGTTCACGCGCAATGCAAAAGCATTTTCACTGGAAAGAAAATCTGTGATGTCAAATTCGAATGGCGTATATCCGCCCTCGTGCTCGCCGACACTCTTACCGTTGAGCCACAGGTTTGTCTTGTAAAAAACAGCTTCAAACCGGATGAATGCCCGGTAGCCTTCCGGCAGATTTACCTTATCAATTTTCCGCTTATACCATGCCGAACCTGTATAGTAACGGTAACGCTTATCTATGGTATAGCAATGCGGGACGGTAACTTTATCCCACCGTTTCGTGGGGAAGTCGGAAGCAAACCATTTGTTCTTTTCCCCTATATTTACCGGATCCAGTGCAAAAGACCATTCACCGTGCAGTGGTGTCTCACGTACTACATTTTGCGCCAATACGACACTTGCATTTAACACCAACACGATACCTGCTATCAAGCTATACATTCTCAATCCCATCATTTGATATTCTTAATCTGTTTATTTACTTGTTTACTAATCTCGGCAGCGACTGTACTGCCTATTGCATTAAGTCCTTCCTGGTTATAGTGGATCGCATCTTTCATCCATCCCTTTTCTATGAACAGATGCGTATCGCGGTATACTATATAGATATTCGAATCTTCGTGGGCCACGCGTTCCTGTTGCGTGCGCACGCTGTCAAAACCTTCCGTGGCGTGATCTTTATAGTATCCTGTCAACACAATATAGAAAGGTACATTATAACCCAGTGTTTTTCTGAACCGGGCGATCACATCCTGTAGCGCCTGTCTATATTCATCCGCAGTAAGTTGCCCGGCATTGATGGCATTGGCATCACGCTCACCCTGCAACCAGATTATACCGCTTAATGGAAGCATTGTCTTTGCAGATGCACCATTCACTTTTTCAAGTGCACTTTTGAGCAAGGTCAACCTGCCTGTTGCAGACCATGTCCCATAGTTCTCGAGCTCTGCTTTTGGATGACACGAACTTCCTCCACGCGCTGCTGATACGATAACAACTTCACTGCCGGTAAGCCGGTGATACATCGCGGCAAAGGCTGGTGCTATACTTCCGGTGCGGGCCCTTTCAAAATTTAACTCGCTATATCCGGCCGGGTCCTGCAAGGGAAAAAGCGTATCGGCAGCTATACTATATTCATAAGCGGTGCCATTCTTACAGACTGTTGACGTTTTTGCATCGCCCTGCCCTACTGCGTTACTCTGGCCTGCAATTAAAAATAGTTGTCGTTGCTGTGCCTGTGTTGCCATGGCAAAAAGCAGCAACATGGCAAGCAGGAAGCCCGAACGCTCAGTCATCCTCACTATATTTCCTGGTACCATGCCCTTACCTTGCTGCTTCATGTATTGTGTATATATCTTGGACTACTTCCACGGATCGTTCTGTTCGATCAGCGGATTGGCATTGATCTCATCCTGAGGAATCGGGAAGTATTTATTCTTGACTTGCACGGGGCGGCTTGGGAAGACATCATTTACCGCATTCGGAATAACCGTCATATACTTATCGGTGCGGGTAAGGTCATACCAGCGGTCGCCTTCTCCGAACAATTCCCACGAACGCTCTTGCAAGACTGCTTCAATGAATTGATCCTGCGTTAACCCGGAAGGCAGTTCATCGAGTCCGGCACGATCGCGTACTACCTGTACAAAATCATACGCATCGGTAGTTGCTCCATTCAGACGAGCCTCGGCTTCCGCAGCAATCAAGTATATATCTGCGAGGCGAAATATAGGAATGTTACATGAAGTGCTGCTTCCTACATTATTTGCTTCCTGGTATTTCTTTACCAGCACTGCCTTTTGTGTTATCGGTGTTAAACTTTTCTGTGGCACTGTTTTACCGGTCTTATCAACGTATGTTGTGTCGAGCAGGAGCCTGCGCTCATCCAGCGGATCAAACGAATCAAAGAATGCCTGAAATGCAAAGAGCGAACCGAATGTAGTTTTACCATACGCCGGAGCTGCACTTCCCGGAGGGCCGTAGAGTCCTAACAACTGGTGTGATCTTCCGGGGGTCGTAGTCTCTGCTTCGAATGCCCACATGTTTTCAATGCGTGCTATATCTTCTTTCTCGGGGCGGTATACATCACGAACGTCATCCAGTAAACTATATTTACCGGAATTGATTACATCCTTTGCTTTCTGAAGCGCTGTGTCCCAATCACCGTTGTATAGCGCGGCTTTCGCATACAACGCAGAAACTACTTCTTTTGAAGGTCTGCCTTTGGTAACATTCGGATACGAAGGCAATGCCGTTGCCAGTGCCTGATCGAGATCAGCATAGATCTGTTCATATACTTCTGCCTGTGTTTTCTTTTCAGCATAGGCCTCCTTCTCGGTGATGCTGGGTTCTGTTTTCACGATCACATCACCGAAGTTTTTGGTGAGCATCCAGTGATAGTATGCACGAAGAAAATAAGCTTCGCCCAGGATCTGGCTTCTACGTGTCTCATCCATGCTGGTCGCAGGAACTTTGGCAATAATCCAGTTTGCTTTTTCAATACCATCGTAGCTGGATGACCAAACCTGCTGAGGCGATTCGAACGTCCTGCTAAAACTTTTCTGTGTAGTATAGTTTGCATCGTATGAAAATAGCGTGAGTGTATTCCTCCCGACAACAGCACGCGGGTATGTCTGGTCTGCGCTGAAGTCGGATATCAATACGGCTGCCGGACCGCTATACATATCACCAATCGGATCGTATGCCGCAGTCATTGCAGCTTCAGCATCCTGCGCTGTTTTATAGAAGTTCTCAGTAAAGATCGAAGAGTATACAGTTTCGTTAAGCTCGCAGGATGTAAGCATAGCAAGCAGAACGATAATGGGAGTATAAATATATTTTTTCATGTTCGTTCGATTATGATAGATAGAGCCCTGCTTTAAAAAGTGATCTGAACGCCACCCAGAAATGTTCTGGCTGCCGGATATACCAGGTTGTCTACACCAATGGCTGTATTGGATCCTCCGAAGGAATTTACTTCCGGATCGAAGCCACTATAGTTGGTAACGGTGAACAGGTTATTGGCACTGATATATACTCTGGCGCGATTGATACCTTTGATCTCCGGCAGTGTATAGCCGAGCGATATATTCTTGCAGCGCAGGTACGAACCATCTTCTACAAAGCGATCGCTGATTGGCAAACGTCCGCCGGGATAACCACCTACATATTCGTTGTTCGGATTATCGGGTGTCCAATGGTTAGCAGTTTCTTTTAAGAGGTTACGCTGTCCTAAAGGATTCTCGAATGAATAGCGGCTCAGGTTATAGATATCATTTCCATAGCTGCCCGACAGGAAAATACTGAAGTCAAAATTCTTATAGCGAAGGTTGGAAGAGAATCCGAAAATAAAGTCAGGATTTGGATTACCGGTGATCACCTGGTCGGCCGCGGTAATGGTTCCATCACCACTGAAATCTTTTACTTTCGGGCCACCGGTGCGACCGTCTGATCCGGGAAGAAACGCTTCACCCGTCTGGTACACGCCATCAAACAGGTATGTTTTAAACAACCCCAACGGAGAGCCTACGCGCAGAATGGTATAGTTGGTAACAAAGCGTTCTGTTGTCGTTCCTCCATCCAGGTCTAGCACCTTGTTCCTGTTAAAGGTTGCATTGGCCGATACATTCCACTGCACAGCACCATCCAGTACACGGGCATTCACGGCAAGCTCTAGTCCTTTATTTTCCAGTTCAGCATAGTTACCGGTAATGCTGCTATAGCCTGACGACAGCGGCAACGATTTTACATAGAGCAGGTCCCGGGTATTCTTCTTATAGACATCAGCAGTAAAATTCAGTCTGTTGTCCAACACGCTTATATCAAGACCAATATTTAGCTGCGTTGATTTTTCCCATCGCAGGTCGGGGTTGGCAATACGATCCGGATTTATACCGGTAGTATATACGTGATCAAATTGATAATCGCTCCCTGATGAAGAAACTGTCGCCAGCGATTGGTATGCGCTGAGCGCCCCGGAGTTACCAGTCAATCCATAGCTACCGCGGAGTTTCAGATCGCTGAACAGATTAACATTCTGCATGAAGCTCTCTTCGATGATACGCCACCCTGCCGCCACAGCGGGGAAGAAACCATACTTATGATTAGCACCGAATTTACTCGAACCATCTACACGTGCTGTAAAGTCTACGAAGTACTTGTCTTTGAAACCATAGTTTACGCGTCCCATATAGGAGTCCAGACGCTCGGAAGACCGACTGCTGTTCACCGTACGGTTAGCCGCCAGTTGCAACGCTTCGTTTTTAGTGGCATCGTTCGGGAAGCCGTTGGCGTTGATCCGATTCGCATTATACATGTTACTTTGTGTAGCAAATACACCGGTAAATTTCAATGAGTGTTGTTCGGCAAATGTCTTCGAATAGGTAAGTATACTTTCATGCAGCAATACCGTGTTATTCGAGTTTGTTTTGGAAGCTGTACCTGAATTTGCATTCAGATCGTTTTTTGCAATGATATAGAGTGGAGAATAATAATCGTTCAGGTTGCTTTGCAGATCAACGTTGAAGGAAGCGCGATACGTCAGTCCTTCCAGTAATTTTGCTTCACCATATAAATTTACCAACGTGCGTTTTAAAGCCGTACGATTTAACACTTCTGCAAGTCCAAGCGGGTTGGTTACTTCGCGGTAGCGTCCATCGCGCTGCTCTCCGAACGGATATATAGTTCCGTCTGCACGATACGGTTGCAACGTTGGCGGTGCTCCTATAGCAGCACCTACAATGCTGTTGAGAATTGCACCTGCATCTATATCCGTAGCTCCCGTGGTGATACCTTTGTTGACCGAGTAACTGCCAAGTATACTGGTTCCGAATTTTATACGATCACTGATGCGGTGATCGAGATTCAATCGCAGGGAGTAACGTGTAAAGTTAGAGTTGATGATTATACCATCCTGGTTGAAGTAGTTGGTAGACAGCGCGAGCTGTGTCTTATCATTGCCACCACTGATCGAAAGCTGATGATTCTGAATGGGTGCCTTGCGAAAGACGAGATCCTGATAATCTACTCCCTGTCCTTCAGCAGCGGGGTCTGTATATATAGCGGTTTTATATATTTCATTCTCAAGCTGCGCAAACTCGGATGCACGGAGCACATCAATCGTCTTGGTTACTTCCTGTACACCGTAGTATCCATCGTACATAACGCGTGTCGATCCGCTCTGACCACGCTTGGTGGTGATGAGTACTACACCATTCGCACCGCGTGATCCATAGATTGCTGTGGCCGATGCATCTTTCAACACTTCTACCGACTCAATATCACTTGGATTTATAGTGGACAACGGACTCACTTCGTTCACGCCACCGCTATTGGAAATCTGTATACCATCCACTATATATAGCGGCTCCGATGTTCCGTTAATGGAGTTTGTGCCGCGTACCCGTACACTGATGTTTCCTCCGGGAGCAGATGAATTCTGTGTGATCTGCACGCCTGCCATACGTGCCTGTAAACCTTGTGCCACGTTGGTTACCGGAGTTTGTACAATGTCTTCCGCTTTAACAGAGGCTATAGCACCGGTTGTTTCCACTTTTCGTTGTGTACCATAACCGACCACCACAACTTCACTCAGCGTTTTAATATCCGGAGTTAAGGTTATGTCAATTACGGTTCTCTCACCAATCGTAACTTCTTCCGTGTTATACCCGATGAATGAGACAACGAGTATATCAGTAGCCGTTACGTTGTCCAGTATATATTGTCCATCCGCATCGGTAACGCTTCCCTTTGAAGTACCCCTTACGAGTACATTAACACCAGGCAGCGGATCGTTTGTCTCGGATAGTACCTTGCCTTTTACAGCGAAGGTTTGTGCGCATACAGTTGACCAACTCATCAGCATGGTTAGTGTTACCATGAAGTAAGCGGACAGAGTAAACAATTTTTTCATAGGCATTTGATTTGGTGCCGGAAAAATACCAGTTGCACCATTCCGCGCAATAACAAACGATTGAAAAGTAGGAACAGGAAGTACCGGGAACGCTTTCGCAACCGGTCACGATATTTCCTGAGTAGCGGCTGACCGACTTTGCAACGGTTTGCAAGTGTGTTTCGAGATGACTATTTTTTCAGAAATATTCGGTTCGGGGATGATCAAATGTGTTAAATGCAGCGAGGTTGATGCCATCGCAAAAGCCGGCATCATACGCGGGAAGCAGCGTTATTACTGTGGCCGGTGTGACTATTACTTTACACTTCCTGCTGCCGAAGTCTCACTGACTGCTACGCCTTCAAAGAAACATCAGCCCACGATTGTAGATATAGCGCGCGAACTTCAGATTTCAAAATCAACTGTATCGCGTGCCCTTCATGGACACTCTGACATTAATGAGGAAACACGCAAGGCTGTGCTTGATGTAGCCAAGAAGCTGGACTATCAACCCAACCTGCTCGCATACGGACTCGCTAAAAGTAAAAGTCTTACGATCGGTATCATCGTTCCGGAGTTTATCAATAGTTTTTTCCCGTATGTAATTATAGGGGCACAGGAAATTGCAAACCCTGCCGGCTATCACGTACTGATCTGTCAGTCCAATGAATCGTATCAAACCGAAATTGATAACACCAATGTACTGATGTCAAGCCGTGTGGATGGTATATTAGCATCCCTTACGGGGAAGACTCCCAACGTTGATCACTTCAAAAAATTCGAGCGTGCCGGTATTCCTATAGTATATTTCAATCGCGTCACTACCGATGTGTGTGCATCCAAAGTAATTGTCGATGATTATGATGGTGCTTACCAGGGAGTGACCCATCTTATTCAAAACGGGTGCAAGCGCATTGCCCATATAGCGGGACCGCAGAATTTACAAATCTGTCGCGACAGACTGCAAGGGTATAAAGATGCGCTGTTACATCACGGCATGGAGCTGAATGAGTCTCTCATTATATACCATGATCTGAATCCGGAAAGTGCTTTGCATTGTGCGCAGCATTTACTGGATGTACCGGATCGTCCGGATGGGTTGTTTGCGTTGAATGATCCCGCTGCTATAGCCACCATGCAGGTGGCAAAAGAAAAAGGGATTCGTATACCGGATGAACTCGCAGTGGTAGGTTTTAGTAACGAACCAACCTCTGCGCTGGTTGAACCAAGTCTTACGACCCTGGCTCAACCGATGGCAGAAATTGGCAAAACCGCTGTTAATCTTTTATTCAAACAAATGAACGATACGTCAGACTGTTTTATACCGGAGACTAAAATTCTGAAGACCACGCTGATCGTTCGCAAGTCATCGCTGAAGCGACAGTTCTGATATATCCTGTATATTTATACTATTGGACTTTGTTAAAGGTAAATTTCCAGTTACCGGATACGGAAGCCTGTCTCCCTGCTTCTGATTCGTCCTCATAGGTAAATTCCATAACAAGGGTTGTTTCGGTTACACTATATTTTATGCTTACGTCATCTTCGCGGATGAGATATGCAGCAGGATCACGCTCATCAAATGAGAAGCGTCCTCCGAACTCCGATACCCACGGACTGTACTCGGGATTACCGGTTAAGGTATAGTGCACACTCGCGGCCGTGTTTGCCGTGATGGCGAGCGTAAAATCATCAAACTCATTTTGCGCGACTTCGTCCAGGGATACCGTTGTGGCTTTCCATGAGCCCTTCAGTTTTTCAATTTGCTGCTCGGTCACCGAGGCTTCCGTGTCATCATCGCTGCTGCAACTGGTATAGCACAGTGTAGCAAGCAACAATATTGCAAGGATAGTATATTTTGATTTCATAAGGCATGTATTTTCAAGTAAGTCTGCCCGGCTGTTATACCAGACAGACTCCCATTAACCTAAACCTACCGGAATGGTAAGTGTCTTTATATAGTTATACTAGTTATCAGTTTACTAATTACCCAAATAGCCGGAGAACGAATACGCAGGGTCTTGTTCGCTGTAGAAACCGCTGATCAGATCAAATCCCCCCGCTATATATTCCAATCGGAATGTATCATCTTCAAAGTGTTGCAGGATGACGCGAAGATCAAACGTAATAACCTGTGCATTATCATTTGCACCTATACCGGTAAATTTTACCGAACCAGTCTCATCTATAGTGTATGAGAATACGAACTGAGCCAGGTAACGACTGGTAACGCCATCGCGTGTTTGCGCAATGATCACATCATAGTACATCAGTTTATTGATCGCGTCAAAGCCGAAACTCATCTCCTGTAATGTAAGTTGGTACGGTCCCATGAGCATACCTTCGGCAGCTTCATTGTAAGCCTGGACAAAATCGTCAGACTGGCCTGGTAACCTGTTTTCTTCGGGCTTCGCCGGTACATATACCCGCTTATAACGTTGTCCTATTACGTCATGCAAGGGTATTGACGGATGAAACAGGAACGGCCCGGTATCATTTACAAGTTCTACCGGTGCCGGGAGCTGTGCTATATATACTTCTTTGTCTGCATCCCAGTACAACTCCCGAAAGGTATGTCCATTAATGGAAGCCGGAGTTTTCAGTACTATACCTTGCAGGGAAAATGTAAACGGAGCGATAAACGTTTCGATCTTCGTTCCATCTGCCGACAGGTATTGCGCAGCGAATAACTTCCGGGCTACATCAACCGCTACCGGCACTACGGTGTTGCCGGGCAACTGCAGTTTCAATCCGCGGTTAGCATCGATATAGGTATTGGTATTCTGCAGCATGTGCAGTATATCATCGTTCAATATAGCGGCAGTTTCCGCTTCGCTTGCCTTCACTAAATATAGTTCGGTCTTATGCTTCAGTCCTTTCATTACAATGCTGTCGCCTGTTGTGCGTACGAACGTAAATTCAAAATCCGACAGCAGTCCTTCTCCTGTATGTCCTCCATTCACGTTTCCATCCGGATCGGCCGGCATGTGTATATAGGAATACGTATCGAACGTAAGTGTAGGCTTCTGAAGGGCTTTCAATACCCATGTACCCGCCATACTGTTGGCTGCGGTGGTGGCATTGAAATCTGAAACCATTGTGACGTTACCATCTTCCTGGAAATCGAGGTAGTAAAAATAACCCGGACCCGCTTCAGTATATAAGGATGCTCTCCAGCCATGCGGAGCACTGTTCAGCAGTGTGCTGTATTCATTCAACGCCTGCTCTACACGCTCATCGGTAGATTCGTTGAATATCGTTTCATAGTCGTTGTCACAGGCTGCCGTGATCAGCATTGTGCCGACCGCCAGCAGTATATTGAGTGATCGTTTTATCGCTTTCATACGTTGTGATCGTAATTGTTAATTGCCCAGTATACCGTATGTATACCCTTCGTTCGGAGTACTTGCCGGGTAGAATCCTACCAGGTTACTGCCCGGACACGAGGTTCGCTCCCACTCGATCTTATAGGTATATCCGGCAAAGAAATCGAGGATGTTAAAGGCGCCAAAGTCCTCGGCCAGCATCCGCCCGTTTTCATCGTTACCTACATATGCAAAACCAAAGACGTCATCCTCACTTCGGTATATTTCAAAGTAATAGTTAGCTACATAGTATATGCGCTCGCCCGGGCCGTTGGTGTGGTAATGTAACTGTAACGTCATCTGGTTTTCTGCGGAATAGAACAACCGGAAGTATGTGTCCAATCCATATCCTTTGCGTGCCAGTATATTAAAGTCGGAGAAGAACGCAGTTGAAAATCCGGAAGGATAACTATAGAAGTTAAAATCAAAACGTATAGCTGTTGAGTCCTTTTCATATCCCCATATATCGAAGAGCGGTGTAGGCTCTTCTATTGGGTCACCGGGAGCAATTGCATTGATGGCTTCCTGTACTTTAGTCTGCAAGGCGTAGAAATCAATCTTATACTTTTCACGAAAGTATTCCACTACATATTGTTCTTTACGCTTTAACAAAGCGCGTGAGTTTGCATTGGTCTCACAGGCAAGGATTCGTTCATAACCTTCTTTACCCTCTACCAGCATGGTAGCAACCATCTCTACGAAATCCTCATCGGTACTGGCCATCGCATAGCTGGTGATGAAACCCCGTGCTCTTGCTTCTGCCAGCGACACCGAACTCCAGTTGGCCGTATAGTTACCGGCTGTTACTTCCTTGAACTCGGGTTGATAGGCTATATTTTGATTCAGTATATGTCCGAACTCGTGCTGCACGGTATGGATCAACTGTTTTATATTTCCATTGTTGGCAGGATTGAAATCATTTACTACAAACAGCACAACCTTGCGTCCGCCTTCGGCTGTACCGATCGTCATCGATCCGTCATAATTATAGTTGGCACTACCTACCAGCAAAAACTGCTTAGGACAATACTTCTTAATGAAGTCAGACGCGGCAACCTGGTTATAGGTCTCGATCCAGACTTTCTTTACTACATCCATCACGCCCTGTACTTTGTTCACAGCGGGAGGTGTCAGGTTTTTATAGGGATCAAGTTCTGAATTGTCCCAACGATATTTTACCTGTATATTATAGGGCACGGTAAAATTACTGCGTAACCAATTGTCCAATTCAGTGGGTTCACGCTCATTATCATTGGTAACATAATCCGGATCTTTTCCATCGATATCGTTGTACGGATCATTACACGCTGAACCGGTAAGCAGCAGCAGTATAAAAAGCGTAAGTATATTTTTATAGGCCATAGTTCTTTCGGATTTAATAGTACTTATCGTGGATTGGGTTCAAGTCCGCCCAGTGAAATGGCTTCCGGTGGTATCTGTAAAACCCTGCGCGGATCACCTGCCGTGAGTTGTATACTTTCACCATCGCGAATGCGGTGTGTCACAGTGAGGTCGTGACGAAGTATATCAAACCAGCGCAATCCTTCGTGGATAAATTCTGCTCTGCGCAGATCGAGTACCGCCAGCAGTGTTGCCTTCTGATTTATACTCTCTTTATAAAAATTATAGAGTTTGTTGGCATTGAGATTATGGAACTGCGGTACATAGTCTGTGATGCGTTTGCTCACCAGTATATTCATATCATCCAGCGCTGCCTGCAGGTTGTTCTGCATGGTATAGGCTTCGGCACGGTTCAGTAACACTTCTTCCGTTGTGAAGAGTGGTACAATGGTATAGGTAAAGCCGGTGTTGGCGTTCGTACCGGTGCGCACAAAGTGATCTTTGAACTTGGGCACAAAGTATACCTGGGTAGCCGAACTATAATATACCCAATACGCGTAACTACCCTGCATCGGGTTTCGGTCGAGTATAGATGTTTTGGTGTTGACACCGGTGGTATATTTCAGTGTGTTGTAGGAGAAAGCCCAGTCCGATAAAGTTTCACAGAGCAACAGGTTTGCCTTTTCTGACGATCGCGTATAGTTTGTGATCAGCTCGTTCATAGCGTATGTCCTGTACGTTGTATTCCACGGGCGCAGGTTTGAAGCAAAATCGCCATTCGGGAAAACCTGGTTGGCATGTTCAATTACCTTTGCATAATCTTTTTTAAACAGGTAGAAACGCGAAGCAAAGGCGTGTGCAGCGGCCCGGGTAAAGTGATAGCGAGACACACCATTGGCATCCGCATCGTCTGTTACATAACTTTCATCATCGATAAGCGGTAAACCTTCCGTCAGGTCTTTTTCCACCATGTTATATACATACTCCACTGTGTGTCTTCCATACTTCTTTAAAGATTCTGTCTCCGGCTCTGTTACATACGGTATACCCGGATAGAATGCTGCCGTACCGGGCTCATATGTTTTGGCAAACAAAGTTACCAGCATAAAGTGTGCGTACGCGCGGGCCACCAATGCTTCACCTTTCTGCGCATTGTATTCAGATAAATTACCGGCCTGGTCAATGGCACGCAACGCGTGGTTGGCAGCCGCTATAGCCGTATAGCACGAGTTCCAGTAATTTTCAGGAGTATCCTGTGCAGTAGCGTTCACACTGCGCCAGAAGTACGGGTCCGTATTGCGGGCGTCCTGCGACTGCGTTGGATTGTCTTCCACATTATCCGACATCGCCTCACAGAAAGGTATATAATTCCCCTCCGGATACGCGGTAACAAGGAGCTCTGCGATCTTTTCTTTGGAATCAAGTATAGTACGGTTGTCGGGTACTTTGGACAGGAAGTCTTCACATCCGCTTACCGCTATACCTGCTACCATCAAACTGTATATATATTTTTTCATAGCTACCTTCATTCGGTTAGAGATTGATCTTTATGGTTGCCGTGATCTGTTTCGGTACAGGCATGGCTACACCTCCTGATGAATAGAATTCAGGATCTTGCCCGTATAATTTCTTGTCCGCATAGAGCAGCAGTAAATTAGTTCCGGTCAGGGTAAGCGATGCATTGCCCAGCCCCGTATTTGCGAGCATCTTCGATGGAAGATTATACGTCAGCGATATAGTGCGCATGCGAACAAAGCCTCCATCTACTACCCGTGCCGTAGAGTAGTTGTACGTATTGTATGGATATATAGCCCCCAGTCGGCTAAGTGATGTGTAATCAAGTATCGATGGAACATTGGTATATTGTTCATCACCTGGCAACACCCAGCGATCAAGGAATTCGCGTGGCATTGCATCGAGATCGGAGTAACGCGTTTTGAAAGCGGGATTCAACCGAATCTTGTTCCCTGCCTGGTAGGTAAGGAATATATTCAACGACAGATTTTTATAGCGGAATATATTGGACAGACCTCCTGTTACCGTTGGATCAACAGAACCTTCGTATTGCAAGTGCGCTATATTCGAGCTTTGCAGAAAAACATCGGAGCTTCGGTTACCATCGTGATTGATGAACACCGGCATGCCTGATTCCGGGTCAAGTCCTTCATACTTCACCGAGAACAATCCGCGCACCGGGTATCCTTCCATCGCACCACCTTCCGGGAATACAAGGTTGAAGATTCGTGGTTCGTTGCGCAGGTTGGTGATCTCACTTTTATTATAGCTGAAAACATAGTTTGTATTCCAGCCCCAATCGGTACGATTAAATATAGTTGCTCCTATGGTAAGATCAACACCACGCGATTTCATATCAGCATAGTTAATGGCCTTAAAGGGCTCCCCTCCTATACCGGATGTCTTGATGATGCTGATAAGATCAAACTGATTGCGTTTATAAAAATCAGCGGTGATAACAAACTTGTTGAAGAGTCCTGTATTGAAACCAACGTTCAGTTCATACTGCTTCTCCCACGTGAGGTCTGAGTTCTCAAGACTTTCTATACCGATAAGGGATTCGCCTTCGTTGAGATACGGTCTGCGTGTAGTAGCACTGCGAAATACAACGGAGGCGTTATTCGCATTCCCGGTATTCGCTGTTAAACCGTAGCCCGCTTTGAGTGTAAGGAAATCTATACTCTGTATGTCTTCCATGAATCGCTCGGTGTCCACATTCCAGGCTCCACTCACGTTCCAGGTAGGCAACCACCGGGCTGTACGCGATTCTCCAAGACGATTCGATCCGTCCATACGCACCGTGGCGTTGAGTACATATTTACTGTTGTAGGAATACGTAGCACCTCCGTAGAAACTTGCATACCGTTCAAAGCCATTACCCATCCCGAAGTAATTGAAGTTACCTTCGAGTTGTTGCTTCAGCATGAGGTAATCGGTATAGGGAACACCACCACGACTATATTGATAACCGTATCCGTTGCTATAGGAAGTTTGACGATCCACTTGTCGGATCTCTTGTCCTACCACCAGGTTCGCACTATGTATACTGTTGAAAGTATGATTCCACGTGAGCTGGTTCTTGAAATAGTAACTCGCCATCTTGTCATCAGTACGATTGTAGAAACCTCCCTGCGGTAATACCACGACAGGATCTACATTTGGGTAATCGGGATTTACATACAGAAATTTATTTCCAAGACGAATGATCTGTGAACCATCAGCGCGATATGCTTCTGCCATGTTAGAACCTTCCTCTACTTTATGTTCCGTAACGGTTGTTACCGAACGGGCCGATCCTATAAAATCATATTTCAGTTCTTTCAATACCTGGTAGCTGAATTCACCTTGCAGTTTGAAATCCAGTTGATTGAGATCGATGTAGTTCTTTTGTACTTCATTCAGAATATTGAACGGTGCATAGTTGCGTGTGAAATATTCGAGATTTCCATTCTCATCATACGCAGTTAGCACGCGACTTGTATTCAACGCATAGCTGAAAGGATTTATATCGAAGTCGCGATCATAGCCACCGGATACAACGTTGGTCTGTCGTGAGACA
>CAMLLI010000003.1 GCA_946480685.1 uncultured Flammeovirgaceae bacterium
ATGATCTTGTGCGTACTGGCCGACTGGTATCAACGCTGCAGGCTAAAGGTATAACCAACGTGCAGGAGTACCATAACGTATTTCCCGTGCCGCAGATCGAAATTGATTTGAATCAAAATCTTAAACCACAAAATGACGGTTATCCTCAATAGCAAAAACGGGTATGATAAGAAGGAGCAGAAATATAGTATATATAGGTATAGCCGTACTGGCGCTATGTGCGTTCGTCATTAAAGCGAAGCTGGATGCACGAAGTAATCTTGATAAAGCAAAAGAACAACTCAGCCTGAGTCTTGAGTCATACAGAGACCCGCTGGCTTTTCCGAGAAGTACCAAAGCCGATGGAAGTTTTCACGGCACGGGTTCTTCCAATTGGACCAGCGGCTTCTATCCGGGAAACCTGTGGTATATGTATGAATATACCGGTGACAAGAAATGGGAAGCTGCTGCCAGGCGCTGGACAGCCGGACTTGAAAAAGAAAAGCTGAACACGCGCACGCACGACCTGGGCTTTATGCTTTTCTGTTCATTCGGTAACGGCTACAGGCTTACTAACGATCCCGCCTATAAGGATATACTCCTGCAAGGTGCACGTTCGCTTTGCACGCGCTTCAACGAGAAGACAGGATGTATCCGTTCGTGGGATCATGGCAAGTGGCAGTTCCCGGTAATTATCGATAACATGATGAACCTGGAGCTTCTGTTCTGGGCCACGCGTGTATCCGGTGATTCAAGCTTTTACAAGATTGCCGTTACACATGCCAACACTACGCTGAAGAATCATTTCAGAGCTGATAACAGTAGCTATCACGTTGTGGACTATGATACGCTTACGGGTAATGTACTCGCGCGTGTAACACACCAGGGTTATGCCGATGAATCAGCATGGGCGCGCGGGCAGGCCTGGGGACTATATGGCTATACGGTGATGTATCGCGAGACAAAAGACAAGAAATACCTGGAGCAGGCGATTAAGATCGCAGACTTCTATTTGAATCATAAGAACCTGCCGGCTGATAAAATTCCATACTGGGATTTTAACGCACCCGGTATACCGAATGAAGAGCGCGATGCTTCTGCTGGTGCTATCGCTGCGTCTGCATTACTCGAACTTGGCGGGTATACCAAAAACGGTAAAGCATATATAGCGGCAGCCGAGCAGATGTTGTCCAGTCTCAGTTCACCGGCATACCTCGCCAAACCGGGGTCCAACAATTACTTTGTGCTGATGCATAGTGTAGGACATAAACCTGCCAAATCAGAAATAGATGTACCGCTGGTATATGCCGATTACTACTATATAGAAGGTTTGTTGCGCTACGACCAAATGAAAACAAAGGCAAAACAAAAGAAGAAATAGAAGAGAAAATAGATTTTGGGTTATATGGTTTCTACGGCTGGTCGGGTTCGATCAGCCGTTTTTTTATACCTGCTATTCTTAAAATGCAAAAGCATGCAGTAACATTTGGCGGAGCACATGAACAACAATTCCATGAATTTTGTTGTGCTTGAAAGTCCTCTATAACATTCTGATACTTTGCAACAGTAGGGTCTCACAACAGACCAGGCATGCCTGAATAGGTAATTCTGAATTTTGCAGTTTCATTTAACAGCAACCTTCAAACCCCATGAAAAAAATTCTTGTTCCCTGCGACTTCTCCACTACAGCCGTTCAGGCATTTGAGTTAGCGACAGAAATTGCCGCCGTCCATCAAGGTGAAGTAATGGTATTGCACGCGATCGAGTTTGTACCTGCCTACGAAACATCTTTTGTAGCACAGCCTTATGCATTTAACTCCACGGTTATTGAAGAACTCGAGAACGATGCCCGCAAGAGCTTCGATGAAATGATACACTCGCATAACCTGGACGAACTGACTGTTGGCTTTTATACTGATCACGGTCCCGTAACAGACACCATCCGTCAGTTTATAGACGATCATGCTATCGACCTGGTGGTAATGGGTACGCATGGTGCGAGTGGTTTAAAAGAATTCTTTGTAGGCTCCACCACCGAAAAAATAGTACGCTCGTCACATGTACCGGTGCTGTCGGTAAAATCGCCTGTTAGTTTGAAGTCTATCAAGAACATTGTACTTCCGGTGGAGCCGGATCTGCACCAGCAGGATTTCATAAACCGGATCAAGGAACTTCAGAATTTTCTGGGAGCGCACCTGCATATATTGCATGTAAACACAACCATTCACGCGGCAGATGAACGCAAGATACAGGCATCGCTCAACGACTATATCCGGTACTACGGTCTTACTGATTATACACTTAATATCATCAATGATACTACAGAAGAAAACGGCATTATGCGCTTCACCAACGACATTAATGCTGATATGATAGCCATGGCAACACACGGACGCAAAGGCCTTGCCCACTTCTTTGCCGGCAGTATTGCCGAAGACCTGGTAAACCATGTTAGTTGTCCGATATGGACCTATATATTAAAGCCATCGTAACGTTTCGGGAAAGATTTGCTTATCCTTCGCGAAAGGCTTCCCCGCAGGAAGCCTTTTGCATGCCCGTAAAAGATATAGCGTAATGAATTGAAATCAATACCTTTGCAGAATATACTAATCTGCCGGCCGTAAGAAGCCAGCAACCTGCTTGTTCAAAAAGAACGATACTATGCTGTCGAAAAAATGTCAATACGCGTTACACGCATTACTGTATTTAGCCGATAAAGACCAACAGAAAGATTCTGTTACCATTAGCGAAATCGCAGAGACCAAACGCATTCCGAAAAAATTCCTGGAGGTTATACTTCTTGATCTTAAAAACGCGGGCGTGCTGGGCAGCAAAAAGGGTAAAGGCGGTGGCTACTACCTGAAGCGCAGTGCCGATAGCATTCGCATCATTGAGATCATCCGTATTATTGATGGTGCTGTAGCGATGCTTCCGTGTGTTTCACTGAACTTTTATGAATCGTGCGGCATGTGTACCAACGAGCACGAGTGCTCCATCAACCGTCTCTTCGGGCAGGTACGTGATGAAACGCTGAAGATCCTTTCCGGCAACTCCCTCTCCGACCTGGCGAAACACCAGTAGGCTCCCGGATATAGCAGGTATATATAGTTGATCAGAATTGTTTAAAGATTTCCGGTAAATCAGCATTGACAGCTGCGGCCAGTTTTTCGCCAATAATGGTGATGGTCTCCTTCCACGGATGACCGAACCATACATTCTCAAAATCTTCTGTTGCGAATATATAGTAATCGCCATCCGGTATAAACGGAATGTGAAAGATGTTTTCAGCGTGCGGATTTTCTTTATGGAGGCGCAGGTCTACGCGATAACAGGTGTGCTCCCAATCAAGCGCCAGTATTTTTTCGCCCGGCCGGGTAACAGCGATTAATATATCCAGTGCTTTGCGTTCAAGGTCTTCACGGAAATAGTCGTTCTCCCAAACTTCCTGGATGGGGAAAGTAAGAATAGGTTTATCGGTTTTAATTGCCGGAAAGTTGTAGTGCAAGTGCAACTTTTCCCATACTTCATTGCATTCCTCTTCTGTTAATGCAGCCCAGATTTTCATATATATAATTACTGAATCACTTCTACAGTGTAATGGTAACTTACTTTTGGTTTCTGTGCCGGGAATAAAAAAAGCAGGTTATATCCGTCTGATATGGCCTGCTTTTAACCTAACCTACCTGTGTCTCAGGTAAGAGATACAAATGTATATAATTGTCCATGAAATTCCCCAAATTAATCGACCAATTTCTATATTAAGATGGTAAATAGAGTTATTCGGCAGATTGTTTATGCCTTGTTGATGCAAATTGTCTGCAATGACCGTTATTCGTTAACAGTTATCCGTTATTAGTGAAATTCAATCGTGTATGACTAACACATGACTTTGATACCGGATTTTTAAGGTATAGGATATAGTTGATTTGATATTTACCGGTATAATTTTATTCGCTTTGTCACTCGCAAGCAACGGTTTTGGGTAAATTGATTTTGTATGCTAATTTTCTCTGCCGTTGAATGCTATATATAAACCTTGTTCTTAATTTTTGATTGTTATTATTAAACCCTCAACATCATGCCTGAAATTCGTCATCTGCTTAGTGTCATTGATCCATCCGGACAAAAAGTCTATGAAGCCTTAACCGCTAAACAAGACCTTGAAGGATGGCTCACGCCCACGATACAAGGGCAGCCTTATCTTAACAGTACGTTTAATCTTGCGTTTGGCGGAGAAGCCGTAGATCTGAAAGTTACCAAACTTGACTCAGGCCTGTGGGTACAGTGGAAATGTACCGGTGGCGAATATGAATGGGTAAATACGCAGGTAGATTTTATTCTCGAGTCACACCCGGAAGTTACCATCATCGAATTCATTCACAGCAACTGGCAGGATACATCGCGTAAGTTTGCCGAGTGGAGTTTTAACTGGGCACTCTACCTGCGAAGTCTGAAACGCTACTGCGAGTCAGGTACCGGAAGTGCGTATCCGAATCAATATGTATAGGCTTACAACGGAGAGGCTGCACGCTAATTCTGCATGTTCATCAAATCGATCATCAGGTTAAAGGCATCCATCGATCCGGTACTGTTGAATTTGAGCGGCTTGACAATATAGCCTGATATGCCATATTGCTGAGCTGCTCGCTTATCGCTGCTGTCTTCCGATGTAGTGAGTACAAATATCTTGATGTCTTTCCAGTCTTCACTGCTGCGCAGTATCTGCAGCAGTTCCAGGCCATTCATCTTCGGCATGTTCAGGTCCAGAATAATAAAATCAGGCTTTACTGTAAAGGCATCACTTCGCTTATCATGCAATAACCGAATGGCTTCTTCACCATTGCGGGCTACCTTCATATTGTAAACAATGGCCAGCTTATCCAGCGTTCGCTTCACATCAATAACGTCCAGACTATCGTCTTCCACCAGCAGAATATTTACCACGCGCATCATACTATTTCATTTAAAGGCCATGTAAAGATAAACACAGAACCCTTACCAGGCTCCGAGATCAAACGGATCGACAACTTACGATCATCCAGTATTTTTTTCACAATCGCCAGCCCTACACCTGTGCTTTCGAATGAATCTCTGTTTTCGAGGGTCTGGAAGATTACAAATATTTTTTTATGATAGTCCTTCGATATACCCGGACCGTTGTCTTCGACATAAAATTCATAATGATCGGCCAGCGTTTTATGATATACCTTTACATAACCATCCTGCTGCTTGTCGTGATAGTTATACGCATTCACGAGCAGGTTTGTAAACACCTGCAGCAAGGGCAACTTCTCTGTAAAAAGTCTCGGCATATTTTCTTCCACTTGCAGCGTAATGCCCGGCTTCTTCGGAAGATAGCCATGAACCTCCTCAATGAGTTCTTTTACATCTACCACTTCGTTGGGTTGCAACTCCCGGCCTACACGCGAATAAGACAATATACCATTCAGCAGATTCTCAGCGCGTACAATGCGGCCTTTAATCACCTCCAGATATTCTACAACCTTGGGCGAGAGCTCCTGTAGATGATCTTCCTGTATCCATGTTACGACGTTGTCAATGCCGCGCAGCGGAGCTTTCAGATCGTGCGAAACGATATAGGCAAACTGATCGAGCTCTTCATTCTTTCGTTTCAGCAACGAAATATTTTCCGAGAGTATCTTCGCCATGTCATTCAACGAGTGTCCCAGCTTGCTCAGTTCATCTTTGCCTCCCGTCTTCATATAAACGTCATACTCACCTTTTGAGATGCTCTCGGCCATGTGCACCATTTTTACAATACCCGAAGAAATATAGGAGGCAATGAATATAGCGATGCCCATTCCCACCACGAATGAGACAAGCATGAGCGAGAATGAAATATTTTTCGTTTGCCGGATGAATGCACTCAGCGCTATCTTTTGTTGTTCGCGCACTGCATATTCATGATTACTGAACTCTTTGAATTTTTTCTGAAGACTCCGGTTAATATCCTTCTCAAGCCCCGTTACCAGTTTGGCGCGATACAGGTTATTGAAAGCCGCCATGCTGCTATCGGAGAGCGAGGCATTTCTTCGTGCTTCAATCAATGGAAGTGCAAACTCATTGATCCAGTATTCATTGAGTTCGAGAATATCTTCGATCAGGTTTTTTTGCCGCACACTGTCTTTGATGAGTGTAGAGAGCTCTGTCAGTATCTCATCGTTCTCGATCATCGCTGAATCGTACGACTGTATAAAGAACGCTTCGTTCGTGAGCAGATAACCTCGTAACCCGCTCACCATGTTCAGGATGTTACGTTGAAAGCGATTACTTTGTTTTAGAATAACAGATGATCGTGCGAGTACTTCGTGGTTCTCATTTATTTTTTCCGATTGCCTGTAATTGATATAGGTGGTGGCAGCGAAGAGCAAGAGTATCATCAGAAAACCAAAAAGAATAGCATACGAAATCTTCATGTTGCTCTTATTTTCATTTACAGAGTAGCACAATACCCGTAGCAGGTATAGCGGTAAGTTAGCAGAAAGTACAAAGTTTAAACGCTTCGGGTTTAAATACCAAATACTTTCATGATAAATGTCTTGCCATAATTTATAAAATGGCCTATGCACATGCTATAGCAATCTCAATAGCGGTCTTGATTACATAACCGGTTTTCAATTCACGCTTCGCAAAGGTATATTTGTATGTTCAGCGGACGTTCCGCACACTTGCGTTTTTATATTCCATAGGGCTGGCATGATTTTCATCATGGTATATGGAATAAGCCTTCTTCAATTCTTTTTCGGAAGGTGTATCATTTTAAATAACAATTAAGATGGAAAATTCTGACAAAAGCCTGATACTTGTTTCCAACCGCTTACCGTTTCAGTTGCTGGAACAGGAGGGCAACCTGCTATTGAAACAGAGCGATGGCGGATTGGTGACTGCTCTTAAAAGTTATTTCAATGCAGAATCAAACCGCGGTGTATTTACCCACAAGAAATGGTTCGGTGCTGCTGACTTCCCGGAGAAGCGCTGGAATAAATTCAAGAAGCAATCTTCTGTACCCGGCGATTTCTCAGTAGAGCCTTTGTTCATTGAAACAAAAGTTTACAACAAATACTACAACGGTTTTTGCAACGCAACGCTGTGGCCACTGTTCCATTACTTTCCTTCGTATGTAGTATACGACCAGGAGTTCTTCGAAAATTACGAAGCCGTAAACAAAATTTTTGCAGAAGAACTTTTGAAAGTAATCAAACCCGGTGACACGATATGGATTCATGATTACCAGCTCTTCCTGTTACCACAACTGATACGCGATAAAATGCCGGAAGCTTCCATCGGATTTTTCCTGCATATACCTTTTCCTTCCTACGAAGTATTCCGATTACTGCATCGCCCGTGGAAAGAGAAAATTATTCGCGGCTTGCTGGGTGCTGATCTCATCGGTTTTCACACACACGAGTATGTGCAGCACTTTTTAAAAACGGTGCGCATGGTGATGGGCTACGATCATCATTACCGGACCATTGCCATGCAAGACAGACTTGTAAAGATCGAGATGTTTCCACTGGGTATTGATTATGAAAAATTCAGTACAGCTTCCACGCAACCGGAAGTAACCCAGCAGATGCAGGAGATCAGCAAAAATTTCCCTGACAAAAAAATTATATTCTCGGTTGACAGACTGGACTATACCAAAGGTGTAACGCACCGGCTACTGGGCTTTGAGCGTTTGCTGAAGAAACACCCGGAGTGGATTGAGAAAGTTGTTTTTATTATGGTAGTGGTGCCTTCGCGGCAGATCATCTCGAAGTATAATGAAAGGCGCATGCTCATTGAAGAAAATGTAGGGCGCATCAACGGTAAATATTCAACACTGTCCTGGCAACCTGTGATATATAGGTATAACCATTTGGGCTTTGAGGAATTGTGCGCACTATACCATTTGGCAGATGTAGCACTGATCACTCCGCTGCGCGATGGTATGAACTTAGTAGCAAAAGAATATGTAGCCTGCTGCTCGGAACAACAAGGTGTATTGATACTGAGCGAACTTGCCGGAGCAGCCAATGAACTAAGCGAAGCACTGCAGGTAAATCCGCTGGATGCTGACGAGATCGCACAAGCTATACAGCAGGCACTTGTTATGCCACCCGAAGAACAGCAGCGAAAAATTTCACTCATGCAAAAGCGTCTAATCGATTACGATGTACACAGTTGGGTGAATGATTTTCTATCGCAGCTAAGCGACATCAAACAACAACAGAAAGCGGAAGAACAGAAGTTCGTTACGCCATCCATTCGCAAAGAGATCATTCAGTCATTTCACGATGCACATAAACGAAATTTACTTCTCGACTATGACGGAACGCTTGTAGCGTTTGCCAAACATCCGAGAGAAGCTGTGCCGGATCGAAACCTGTTGCAACTGCTGGCACGTTTGGGTACTGATCCGAAAACAAATCTTACCATTATCAGCGGGCGCGACTCAGGTATACTGGAGAACTGGTTTCATGATATACCGGCAACACTGGTGGCAGAACACGGTGCGGCTATACGCAGAATCGATCATGTGTGGACACAGGAGATGGAGATGGACCAGAGCTGGAAAAGCGTTATCCGTCCTACACTGGAAATGTTTACCAAACGATCACCGGGATCGTTCATTGAAGAGAAGAACCATACACTGGCATGGCACTATCGAAATGTAGAAGCAGAGCTCGGCTTTATACGCTCGCGCGAATTACTCGATACACTCTTCCACCTGGTGCGCAACGGACAGTTGCAGATCATGGATGGCAATAAAGTTATTGAAGTACGACTCGCCGGTGTAGACAAAGGTGCGGCCGCACGCAAACTGGTTGATGAGATCAACCCGGATTTTATTCTCGCCATTGGCGATGACAAAACTGATGAAGACATGTTCAGAACCCTGGCCGACCGCGCCATCACCATAAAAGTCGGCCCCGGACATTCGGCAGCACAGTATTCGATTGCCTCGCAGCGGGATGTTATACGACTGCTGAATGAATTGTGTTAATGTGTTGAGGTGTTCATGTGTTGATGTTAAATACAAAACGATAGCGGCTCTGGCCGCTATTTGCCTTTAACATAATGCTGGCCAACTCCAAACACCAATACCTCAACACACCCAAACACCTCAACACAAATAGCTTCGTGGAATTCTGAAAATCTCTCCAGCTAAAGTGTAAATCCTTCTTTCGGTAAAATCCGTATATTTGAGGCAGTATATGAAACGAATCCGTCCGATAGTATCCATTATGCTTGCGTTGCTGACGTTATTTTCAGCAAGCAGCGTTAAGGTCGGTATTCATTTCTGTCAGGGTAAAGTGAAGAACCTTGCATTCTTTTCAAAAGCGGAAAGTTGCGAGCGCGAACAAAAATTGCCACCCTGCCATCGTCATAAAGCAGCTCCATGCTGTGAAGACGAAACAATTGTACACGAAGGACAGAGCTTCCAATCGCTATCGTCAGACATCACCATTGCCGCTGCACCGGTTACCGATATATTGCAAACTCCTGTTTTGTTAGCGGAGATCATTCCGGCATCGGTACAGGCGCAAACCCGCTATTACAATTACGATCCTCCTTTACGATCTGAAGACCGCATCGTAACGCACCGTATTTTCCTGATCTGATTTTCGTAACCTTCTCTGAGCCCCTCCGGTTCACATGCATCGCTTTATCTATACTATAGCGATTCTCTTTAATCATTTTCATTTTTTTATTCTTCACGGTCATTACCATGATTGAAAAATTAATTTCCCTGTCGCTACGAAACAGGTTCCTGGTGTTGCTTGTTGCTGCGGCACTCTTTGCCTGGGGTATATATTCGGTGCGCATTAACAAGATTGATGCAATACCGGATCTTTCCGAAAACCAGGTGATCGTCTTTACCGAATGGATGGGACGAAGTCCGCAGATTATCGAAGACCAGGTAACGTATCCGCTGGTTACCAATCTGCAAGGACTTCCGCAGGTAAAATATGTTCGCGGTGCCTCCATGTTCGGCATGAGCTTCGTCTACGTCATCTTCCAGGACGCAACCGATATATACTGGGCGCGTGAGCGTGTGCTCGAGCGACTCAACTATGCATCGAGGCTATTACCGGAAGGTGTATCACCCACACTAGGGCCTGATGGTACGGGCGTAGGACATATACTCTGGTATACATTGGATGCACCCGGAATGGACCTGGGCGAACAGCGTGCTATACAAGACTGGTATGTAAAGTTTGCCTTGCAAAATGTACCGGGTGTAAGCGAGATCGCATCATTCGGAGGTTTTCAGAAGCAATACCAGATAACCGTTAATCCAAACGGGCTTACCTACTATGGGCTGTCTACGCAGGAAGTAATTCAATCCGTTCGCGCCAATAACAATGAAGCCGGTGGACGCAAGTTCGAGATGAGTGATATAGGCTACATCATCAAGACCACAGGCTACCTGCAATCCATCGAAGCGATTGAGAATATACCCGTGAAGACCATCAATACTATACCGGTAAAAATCCGTGATGTAGCTACGGTACAAATGACCGGCGAAACACGCCTCGGTATATTTGATGTGAATGGCGAAGGTGAAGCCGTAGGCGGCATTGTAGTAATGCGCTATGGCGAAAATGCAGATGAAGTGATTCGCCAGGTAAAGAAAAAAATGGAAGATGTAGCGAAAGGTTTTCCGCAGGGTGTAAAGTTTAATATAGTATATGATCGCAGTCACCTTATCGAAGAGTCTATATCTTCAGTAAAGACAACACTTATTGAAGAGATGATTGTGGTATCGCTGGTGGTTTTCATTTTCCTGTTGCACTGGCGCAGCGCCATCAGCATCATTATTCAAATACCCATTACGCTGGCTACAAGCTTTATACTGCTCAACGCATTTGGTATAACATCCAACATCATGTCGCTAACCGGTATTGCATTGGCCATTGGTGTTATTGTGGACAACGGCATTATCATGTCAGAGAATGCTTACAAAAATTTATCGCATCGCTATAGCGAGCTGAACCCCGAGACCAAAAAGTAAAGGCGTATGATCAACAAGCTATTTTCAAGAAAGCCCTATATCAAGATTGACGAAGCGGAACGGCTCGCTATTATAGAGCGATCATCCAAGCAGGTATCGCGTGGTGTATTCTATTCAACCATTATCATCATCACCTCTTTCCTCCCGGTGTTTATGCTTACAGGCCAGGAAGGAAAATTATTCCATCCCCTCGCCTATACCAAAACCTTTATTATGCTGGTGGATGCTATACTCGTGGTAACACTCGCCCCGGTTATTATATCGTTCTTTATGAAAGGTAAGTTCAGGGATGAGAAACATAATCCGATCAACCGCTTTCTCGAACGCATTTATACTCCGGTAATACGCGCGTGTCTCAACTGGCGAAAAACAACCATCGGTATCAATATACTTGCACTGGCAATCAGTATACCCTTGCTGTTCAGTCTTGGCAGTGAGTTTATGCCACCGCTGGATGAGCAATCTATTTTATTCATGCCGGTAACTTTGCCGGATGTATCCAACGAAGAAGCAAAACGCATTCTGCAGGTACAGGACAAGATCATTAAATCGGTTCCTGAAGTAGACAAAGTATTGGGCAAAGCAGGACGTGCGAGTACAGCGACTGACAACTCTCCCATCAGCATGATTGAGACCATCATTATGCTGAAACCTAAATCAGAATGGCGTGAAGGTATAACGAAGAAAGATATCATTAACGAACTCGATGCCAAGATGCAGATACCCGGTGTGGTAAATGGATGGACACAACCGATCATCAACCGCATCAACATGCTGGCCACCGGTATACGTACAGATGTTGGGGTAAAAGTATACGGGCAAAATCTCGATAGTATACAGGCTGTGTCGGAGCGCGTAAAGAAGACATTGGCAAATGTACCCGGCGTAAAAGATTTGTATGTAGATCCGATTACCGGTGGTAAATACCTGACGATTGATATAAACCGCGAAGCACTGGGTCGCTACGGCCTGACTGTAAATGATGTTAACATGATCGTAGAGTCAGCGATTGGAGGTACACCGATTGGACAGACCATAGAAGGACGGCAGCGTTTCACCATCAGCGTACGCCTCGCGCAAGACTATCGCAACAGTATATCCCAATTGAAACGTATACCAGTAAAAACACCAGCATTGGGAACTATACCGCTCTCTTCAGTTGCCGATATAAAATTTGAAGATGGTCCTCCGATGATCGTATCAGAAAATGCATTGCTGCGCGGAGCCGTACTCTTTAATGTGCGCGATCGTGATTTAGGAAGCACAGTAAAGGAAGCGATGGAAGTATTAAACAACGGTATGGGTACACTACCCAACGGCTATTACCTGGAGTGGAGCGGACAATATGAAAACCTGATTCGCAGCCGCGAAACACTCATGATCATTTTACCGGTTGTGCTCATCATCATTTTCATTTCGCTATACCTGGCTTTCAAATCCATTCGCGAAGCATTTCTGAGTCTCATTACGATTCCATTTGCCTTGATCGGTGGTGCCTATATGGTTTACTTCTACGGGGTAAATCTGTCAGTAGCGGTTGCCGTTGGATTTATAGCCTTGTTCGGTATAGCCGTAGAAACCGGTGTGGTAATGGTGATATACCTGAACGATTCCATGCAGCAATTAGTAAAACTTCGCGGCAACTCACGCGAGACTATATCTTTTGCTGAACTGAAAGAGTTCGTTATTAACGGTGCCGCCAAGCGATTGCGCCCGAAGATCATGACGGTATCGGTAGCACTGTTTGGATTGATACCCGTGCTTTGGTCAACCGGAGTAGGCAGTGATGTAATGCTGCCAATTGTGTTGCCTATGATCGGTGGTGTCATTACATCATCAACACACATCCTGTTGGTAACACCGCTCATCTTTCTGATGACGAAAGAATATGAATTGAGAAAGTTTGGAAAAATGGAAGTATATGAAGTTAAGCATTGATCGTACACTATATAGCATAGCGGTTCTTCTGACGCTCATAACAGCACCGGTATATGCGCAGGTAATGACACTGGACACCGTGCTATACCGCATCAATAAACAAAACCCGATGTTGCAGGAGTATGATGCAAAGGTAAAGGCACTGAACGCCTATACCGAAGGTGCACGCAGCTGGATGGCCCCGATGGTAGGTGCCGGAACGTTTATGACTCCGTATCCAGGGCAAACCGTAATGGAAGAACGCGACCGCGGCTCGGTTATGTTTTCCATTGAACAGGAGATACCGAACCCGGCCAAACTCAATGCCAATAAAAATTACCTGCAATCGAAGGCCGGTGTTGAACAACAGGCGCGCGCATATCAATACAATACGTTGCGTGCCGAAGCCAAAATGTTATACTATCAATGGCTGGTGGCTGCGCAAAAGGTAAATGTGTTGCAGGAGAATGAACGCATTGCAGGCCTGATGTTGAAACTCGCCAAGATACGATACCCCTATAACCAGGGAAGTCTCGGGAACATATATAAAGTTGAAGGGCGCCTGAGTGAAGTCCAAAACATGTTGCTGATGACACAGGCAACCATCGAAGAAAAAAGTTACCGGTTGAAAACACTGATGAATATACCGGCTACAGATTCGATCATGATTGATACGGCTACGGTTGTTGATTTCAAAACCAACCAGAGTATATATGACACGGCTGCGCTTGGTGCCAGCCGCAGTGATATAAAGCAGATCGACCAGACTATTGAAGTGATGCGTCTCAACCAGCAACTGCAGCAATACCAGGCGAAACCTGATTTTAAAATCCGGTTCGATCACATGCAGCCTATTGGCAACATGATGCCATCTCAATTTACCGCGATGGCCATGGTATCTATACCAATCGCCCCGTGGTCGTCACGCATGTATAAAGCAGAAGTAAAAGGCATGCGGTATGATATCGAAGCGATGAAGAAAAATCGCGAAGCCATTCTCAACGAAGCACGCGGCATGCTCGCCGGTATGGCAACTCAGCTAACACGCATGAAGCAGCAACTGAATAATTATGAAACGAAAATTATACCGGCCCTTCGTAAAAATTATGAAACCGTGATGCTGGCTTATGAAGAGAACCGCGAGCAGTTGCCGATGGTTATTGATGGATGGGAGGCTATGAATATGGCCCAGATGGAGTACCTCGATAAAGTGGAAGAATATTATACCATGATCGTTCGCTATGAAAAGGAACTTGAAAAGTAAACCTGCTAATACAGCCGGAATGAACATGAAAAGAAATACATGGTTTATATATAGCGCGATTGTGTTGCTAATGCTGCTGGTGCTGGCCTGCAACACCAAGGAGACTGCGCAACATGATACCTATACGTGCCCGATGCACCCCACGGTTGTATCGGATAAGCCGGGTACGTGCCCGGTGTGTGGCATGGACCTGGTGCGTAAAGCACGCGAAGGCGAAGAAGTAAAGATCACCGAAGATCTTGTTCAGCGTACTAAGTCGCCTAACGAAGTGGTTATCGCATCGATTAAAACTGTTAAAGCCGAACACAATGCACTACCGGTAGCATTAACGGTACAAGGTATTGTTACGTATGATACACGCAACAGCTATATGATACCTGCACGTGTTGGCGGACGTCTCGAAAAAGTATATATCAAGTATGCCTATCAACCCGTGCGGAAGGGCCAGAAGATCGCGGAGATCTATAGTCCGGAATTACTTACAGCACAACGTGAGTTACTATACCTGGTGCAGCACGATGCTGCCAACACATCGCTTATTGAAAGTGCTAAAAGCAAACTATATTTACTGGGGGCATCGCAGCAGCAAGTAGACAACCTGGTCCGGCAGCAAAAAATCTCCAACACGTTCACGATATATAGTCCGTACGATGGTTATGTTGTGAGCGACAGTAATGCACCGTCAACTACGTCCGTAACCACTCCGGCAGCTTCAGGCGGTGGTATGGGCGATGCGATGGGAAGTGCGCAGACTTCTGTTAGCAGCAATGCTATAAATACAACATCAACCATCCTGCGGGAAGGCACGTATGTCTCAACAGGCGCAACGTTGTTCAAAGTAGTAAACACGTCTGCCTTGCGTATTGAACTGGATTTACCTATACAAGACACTGACCTGGTTAAAAAAGGGGATGCTATAGAATTGGACCTCGGCAGCACAGGCAAACAGAAAGCAACGATTGATTTTGTACAACCCTTCTTCAGCGAGCAACAGAACTTTCTGAAGGTAAGAGTATATCTGAAGAACACGGCCCTGCCTGTTGGACAACTCGTGAAGGCTACCGTTTTTCTGGAAGCGAAAGAAGCCCTGTGGCTGCCAAAGGAATCGGTGCAGGACCTTGGCTTGCAGAAAATTGTTTTCATAAAAGAACGTGGTGTCTTTAAACCACAACAGGTTACAACCGGCATCACTGCCAATAACATGATAACGGTAAAAGGCATTTCGTCTGCTGACGAGATTGCTGCCAACGCTCAATACCTGGTAGATAGTGAAAGCTTTATTAAAACAAAAGACTGACATGAGATCATTCCTATATATACTGTTTATAACGCTGATCGCATTTGCCTGCAGCAAGAACGAAGCAACGCATGAACATGATCATGCTACGACAACAGCAGCGGCTAAATATACCTGTCCTATGCATCCGCAGGTTATTAAAGATTCACCGGGTACGTGTCCGGTGTGCGGCATGGACCTCGTACCGGTTTCTTCAGCACAGGCATCCGCGAACAGCATTATGCTATCCAACAGTCAGATCAGGCTCGCGAACATTACAACGCAAAAAGCGGGTATGCACTCCGTTGGCGAAGCTTCTATTGTAAATGCACGTCTTGTTACCAACGAAGAAAAAACCGAGATCATCAGTAGTCGTGCTGCGGGCAGAGTCGAGCGCTTATTCATTAAGGAGACAGGCCGTTCTGTAAAACAAGGCGAGCCACTCTATGAACTCTATAGCGAGAGCCTCCTCACGTTGCAACGCGAATATTTATTGGCCAAAGAACAGTTTGAGACATTGGGTAAACAAGAACCTCGCTATGAATCTTTTTTCAAAGCATCAGAACGTAAGTTGTTACTCTACGGATTAACGCAACGCCAGATTGACCAGTTGAGCAATTCAAAATCACTTCAACCCCGTGTTACGTTCGTGGCACCTGCCTCGGGTATTGTTACCGAAATACAGGCAACAGAAGGTCAATATATAGCGGAAGGTGCTATACTCTATCGCATTGAAAATATCGACAAGCTGTGGGTTGAAGCGGAACTATATCCCAATGAAACAGCCTATATTAAAACCGGTGACAAGGTAAATGTCCGCATCAGCGGTTTTGAAACCGACCCAGCGGAAGCGACTGTAACGTTTTTAAGTCCCGAGTATAAAGGCAATACCCAGGTAACCATCGTTCGCGCTATACTTGATAACACGCAGCACCGTTATACACCGGGGTTACAGGCGCAGGTTATACTTAACCATTCCTCGAAACAATCACTCGCCATTCCGGTGGATGCCGTTATTCGCAGTGAAAAGGGAACCCATGTATATATACAGAACGGTCGCAACACCTTTCAACCGCGTATGGTAAAAACGGGACTCGAAGATTTCAACATGGTGGAGATTACCGAGGGACTGCATGCGGGTGATACAGTAGCTGTTACAGGAGCGTACCTGCTATATTCCGAAATGATACTCAAGAACGGGACTGATCCGATGGCCGGCCGTCAACATGCACACTAACTATTGTATTTAAACAAAACTATAATTACATATACACATGAAAACCAAATCAACCTTTTACACATTGTTGTTCGCAGCATCACTATTGATGCTTACGAATTGTTCCGGTAAAAAAGAACATGCACACGAGCACGATCATGCCCCTGCAGAAACAGAAACGCCTGCAGCCGATACAGCTGCAACACCGGAAGCCGGTAAACCACAGTTTGAAGTTGATAAAACATTTCAGCAACAACTCGCTGCTGTTTTCAACTCCTATATTTCGCTGAAGGAAGCTTTTGTCTCATCGGATGACGACAAGGTAAGAACGGAAGCTGCTGCCGTTCAAAATGAACTTTCCAAAACCGATATGAAATTACTCGCCGGTGCTGCCCACAATGACTGGATGCATTACCTCGAAGGACTTGAATCGTCATTGAAAGAAATACAAACCAACAAAGACATAGAAGTTCAACGCAGAGCCTTCAGTAAACTTTCAGACAACCTATACAAGAGTATAAAAGCTTTTGGTCTGGATGGTACAACAGCATACTATGAATTCTGCCCCATGGCGTTTAATGACGAAGGTGCATACTGGTTAAGTGACCAGGAGAAAATCCGTAACCCATACTTTGGCGATGAAATGCTGACGTGTGGTGTTGTAAAAGAAAAACTTCAGTAACCTTTAAACTATATATCCCATGAAAAACATAATCATCATTATCTGTATGCTTTTTATAGCAAGCGGTATACAGGCGCAAACAACAACTCCGTCTTTTAAAGATGCTAAACTCACGACAGCCTATACCGAATATATAGCGCTGAAAGATGCATTGGTAGCATCCAAGGCAAGCGATGCAAAACAAGCAGCCGCAACGTTACAAAAGTCGCTGACCGGTATACAAAAAGGAAAGAAGGCATCCGAACAAGCGGCTGTCATTGCAGCTTCCGCGGATTTGGCTGCACAACGCAAAGCATTTTCAGCGTTAAGTAACGAAATGAAAACACTGGTAACCGGAAATGTATCTTCCGGATCGTTATACCTCGAGTATTGCCCGATGGCCAACAACAATAGCGGTGCTTACTGGCTCTCCAACGAAAAGAAAATTATGAATCCGTATTTCGGTGATGCGATGTTACACTGCGGTTCGGTAAAAGAAACTATTCAATAAAACACAAATGCCTGCATGATTTCTCTTTTCATGCAGGCATTTCTCTTTACGTTATTATACTATATTTCGTTTGTTGTTACTTTCTGCTCTTCGTTCCACCCTTGCGGATATACTGATACTTGAAACGTGCAGCATACGGTGTACCGCGACCAGCCAGCGTCAGGATGTTATCCTTAATGGTTATGGCCCACTCTACCGGAGGCGCATCCGCATCGCCGGCACTTTCGAGATAAAGTATTTTGTGATTTTCGTTTACCCGGAATAAACCTGAATCAATTTTCTGTTGATTGGTACGCGATATATACTTTGCCTCGCGCGTAAACTCCATGGTTTGTATGGTTGTGTCGGCATCACTCTTCAACTCCTTCTTTCCATCAAAAACTTTATTGATCTGCCAGGTACCAACCATCAGATCGATGACTTTTTGCCCCGCCTGGGAGGCCTGTTGTGCAAATGAGCTCGTTACTGCGAAAACCATGACGAAGCTCATTATCAAAGTGTTGATTTTTAACTTCATATTCGTTAATCATTTTGTACGAATAGACGTGAAAAAATCATTCCCAAGAATATGTTTAGGTGTGTAGGTGTTTACGTGTGTACGTGTTTAGGTTCGTTACGTAAACACGTACACACGTAAACACCTAAACACAAAATTAACCCTCGAGGCCTAAAAACTTAGTATAGCGTTTGGCTGCTGCTGCGATCGCTGCCTTCTGTGTTTTATTGAATGAATCGAAAGGCGTGGTTTCGATTGATACTTTGTTCTTTTGGATGGTGCGTTTCCAGGTGCCTGTTACCTGGCTGTTAATGACAATTGTGGAGCTTAATATGCCGTTGCCTGTACCGGCTATTTGTTTGAAGCGCGTGGTGTCTATAGCAGGTGTACGGTTGGTATAGCCCATCAAGTATTCATCGAAGCCGGGGAGTAAATATACTCCGGTGGATTTACTCTTTGCTTCCGCACCCTTGCTGGTTATCCAATAGGTTATACCTTGTATGGTTTCGGACTGCAGTGAAGACTTTACCAACTCGTGTGCTGCCTTTGCTTCAGTAGCGGTAAGACCTGTCCACCAGGCAAAGTCCTGGATGGTTGCAGGGCCGTGACTTGTAAAGTAACGCAAAGTAAAGGCTGCCATTGCTTCGTCATCA
>CAMLLI010000004.1 GCA_946480685.1 uncultured Flammeovirgaceae bacterium
AGATCAATTCGGAATACGAAGACTATGTACCGGTGTTGAATGAACAGGAAACAGAATTGTTCTTTACCACCCGCAGAAGAGATGACAACTTGAACCAGAACGTGGCTGACGATAACAAGCCATGGGAAGATATATTCTTTGCTACCAAGCAAGGCAACACGTGGTCGTATGCCAAAAACATCGGCATGCCTGTAAACACACCCTATCACAACTCAAACCTCGGTTTGTCCGCGGATGGTAACACGCTGTTCATTTATATGGATGACGGTGGAGGAGATATATACTATAGCGAACGCACCAACGGTGTATGGAGCGAGCCGGTGCCAATGCCGGGTATTATCAACTCGAGCTTTGAAGAGAAATCTGTATCTATTTCGGCTGATGAAAAAACGTTATACTTCTCCAGTAACCGACCTGGTGGATTTGGAGGACTCGATCTATACCGCGCTACCAAAGACAGCAAAGGAGAATGGTCAAACGTAAAGAACCTCGGCCCGAAGATCAACACAGACCAGGATGACGATGCTCCATTTATTGACTATGACCTGGTGACGCTATATTTCAGTAGCAAAGGTCATAAGGGAATGGGTGGTTTTGATGTGTTCAAATCAACACTGGATGCAAAAGGTAACGAGTGGTCTGATCCGGAAAACCTTGGTTATCCAATCAATACCCCTGATAACGATATATACTTTGTATCCTCTAAAGACAGCAAGCGCGCGTATTACTCTTCGGTTCGTGAAGATGGTATGGGCTATACTGATATATATATGATCACCATTCCCGATGGTCTTAAAAATCCTCAGCCGGCAGTTGCGAAAAATCCGGAGTCGCCAAAAGATACGGCACAGCAAACAACCGAAACACCTGTTGTTGCCAAGAACGAACCGAAGACGGATCCTGTGGTAACAACACCAACGGAACCAAAGAATAATCCTACGAAAAACGAGCCGAAGACTGAACCTAAAACGGAACCCAAGACTGAGCCGAAGAAGGAACCTAAGAAACCAATCGTTCCGCTCAAGTATGTCGTAACGGTACTGGATGCTGCAGACAAATCGCCACTCGATGCCAAAGTAAAGCTGGTGGGCGCAAAGGATAATGTTATTGTAGGATCAACATCACAAGGCAATGGTGTATACGAATTCACCATCAAGAATGCGCAGGGTAAAGATTACAGACTGTCGGTAGATCGCGATGGCTATGCATTCCAGAATATGAATGTAAAAATTCAGGGTGCTACTACTGAAGAGAAAGTAGTTACCCGCACCATAGAGTTGCGTAAACTTTCAGTGGGCGTTACTTCAATCCTACGCAATATTTACTTTGATTTCGATAAGGCTACATTTGAAACTGAGTCTTATACCGAACTCAATAAGCTCGAAGCGATGATGCGCACCAATAACAACATGACCATCGAGCTTGCCGGCCACACCGATGCTATCGGAACAAAAGCTTATAACATGTACCTCTCACAAAAACGTGCAGAGGCCGTGAAAGATTATCTCACCAAAAAAGGTATCGATACCCGCAGGATCAAAGCGGTTGGCTATGGTAAAAGTAAACCACTTGCCAGCAACGATGACGAATCGGAAGGCCGCGAACTTAACCGCCGGGTAGAGTTTAAAGTTCTCTCGAATTAATTGGACTGTTAATCGTTATCCGTTACACGTTATCCGAAAAGAGGAAACGAATAACGGATAACGGTTAACAGATTTCATTCCTATCATCAAACCATCTACCTTCGTCCCGGTTTATTACAGGTACGATGGTAGTTCCGTATAAAGAAGAAAACACTGGCAAGAAGGAGCAGGTAGCGAAGATGTTTGACAACATCAGTCATCGCTATGATTTTCTTAATCATTTTCTCAGTCTTGGTATTGATAAAGGCTGGCGCAAAAAAGCTATACAACACCTCAAACCGTTTAAGCCAAAACAATTACTGGATGTAGCTACGGGTACGGGTGACTTCGCCATACAGGCGCTTACACTGAACCCTGACAAGATCATTGGCATTGATATTTCGGCAGGGATGCTGGAAGTAGGGAAGAAGAAAGTGGCGGAGAGACGCCTGGCTGATCGTATTGAACTGCAACTCGGTGATTCTGAAAATATTCCCTTTGCCGACAATACATTTGATGCTGTGACCGTTGCGTTTGGCGTTCGTAATTTCGAGAACCTGGAGCGTGGTCTTCGTGAAATTTATCGCGTATTGAAGCCCGGAGGTCAGTTAGTAGTGCTCGAATTTTCAAGGCCGCGAAAATTTCCTTTCAGGCAGGTATATAATTTTTATTTTAAATTCGTTTTGCCTAAGATCGGTAGAGCGGTATCCAGTGATAAAGCTGCTTATACGTATCTGCCGGAATCTGTAGAGGCTTTTCCGGATGGTGAAAATTTTCTTCACATCCTTAATATTGTTGGATTTAAACATGCGAAATGCAGAACACTCACATTTGGAGTAAGCTCAATCTATACCGGCTCAAAGTAATCTTTGCTGTTACCATCATGCTATGCGCAGGCATAGCGCACGCGCAGGTACAGCGCACTACACGCTGGGTACAAAAGAATAACCCCAACTATGACGATCGAAAACTGACGTATGGTTTTCTTATAGGGCTGCATACTTCTACGTATCAGTTACAATATTCCGACCAGTTTGTTACGCCTAAATTCGATACCGTTCACTCGGTAGTGGGCGCATGGTCAGCAGGTTTCTCATTGGGGTTTATTGTGAACTATAGACTCGATGACCAACTCGATCTGCGGTTAACACCCAAGGTTGGATTCTACGAACATAAGATCAGCTATAACTATACGGATGATACTCCACGCGATGACCAGTTAGTGGAGAGTACCATGGTTGAGTTTCCGGTATTGTTGAAGTATAAATCGCAGCGCAGAGGTAATGTACGTATGTATATGATTGGTGGCGTGGTGCCTGCACTCGAAGCTTCCGGTAAAAAGAAAACCGAAGAGCGTGAACTGGGTATAAGAACCTCCAACATCAGTCTGGATGCCGGCTTCGGTTTCGATCTATACTATCCGCTGTTCAAGTTCTCTCCGGAGATACGCTTCTCGCGCGGGATCGTAAATATGCTTGATCGCACAACCGATGCATACGGTGCTCCGTTGAAACGTATCAACACGAATACAGTAACCCTGTATCTTCTCTTCCAGTAACTATATATAGTTATGCGAAAACGAATTGCTTTGATCACCGGAGCTACATCCGGTATTGGTGAAGCCACGGCAAGGCTATTGGCCGCGAATAACTTTAACCTGATACTGTGTGGTCGCCGGCAAGACAGGTTGGACAAGCTCGAGGCCGAGTTGAGTAAAGCTGCATCGATCACTACACTTTCGTTTGATGTGCGCGACCAGCAAGCTGTAGCAAGTGCTATAGCATCTCTGCCGGATGCGTGGAAGAGTATAGATGTACTGGTGAATAATGCAGGTAATGCGCATGGTCTTGATCCCATTCAGAACGGAAGCATAGAAGACTGGGATGCCATGATTGACATCAACGTTAAAGGACTTCTCTATGTATCGAAGGCTGTATTGCCTGTGATGACCGAGCGGAAATCAGGACATATTATCAACCTCGGATCGATAGCCGGTAAGGAAGTATATCCGAATGGTAATGTATACTGCGCCAGTAAATTTGCTGTAGATGCGCTTACACGTGGTATGCGCATAGATCTGAATGCGTTCGGAATAAAGGTAACTTCGATAAATCCTGGAATGGTTGAGACAGAATTCTCGGTTGTGCGATTCAAGGGCGATAAAGAAAAAGCCGATTTGACCTACAAAGGACTCACGCCTCTTACGGGTAAAGATATAGCGGATATTATTTTATATGTACTGCAGGCACCACCTCATGTGCAGCTTGCTGATATAACGGTTTTTCCAACGGCACAGGCCAGCAGCACCGTGGTGAAACGGAACTAGACTCCGCGGTATATTATACTATATAAACTTCAGCAGGGTAGGAGCATCGATATCATGCTTGCCTTCAAATTCGATCAACGTAGGTTCAATGCCTAACGTGGATGAAACGGATTTCATTTCCGTAAAGCGCGTGTCGTTTAAGAACGGATCAGACTTTCCGTATACCAGGTATGTCTCCTTGTCTTTTAGTATAGACGCGCTTTCGTTGAAGTTCATGTCGGGAGGAAATATACCGGCCCATAAGATCAATCGCTGAAAGTTTACATGGCCATGCGTTACCCAACGTGAAACGGTTGCTGATCCTTGTGAAAAACCCAGCATGGTTACCTGTATATCTATACCAGCCGGAATCTCTTTATGATAGAGTGCATCCAGATAAGCTATATAGTTGTCGATATCCATCATTCGGTTTTCTTTTGTCATCCATGTAGCTCCGACACGATTGTTGCCACTTTGCATGCGCGATGTTACATCCTCCAGGTAAAAACGCGATAGCGCTTCCGGAGCGATAACGCATACATTGTGAGCCTCCAATACTTTGAATTTCTGAATGAAATATTGGGCGAGCTGCCCGTAGCCATGTAATACAAACCATATCTGCCGTGTAGCGGGTGTAAGTGTACCCAGTTTATAGTAACGCGCGCGGCAGTTGAATGAGAGTTCCTGTTGTTCCATACTATGAAAGGTATAAATAAAAAAGCCTTCCCGCAGGGAAGGCTTTTTCTATGATGACGATAGTTAAATCTTATCGTTTAAAACCAAGTGCGCTACCTCCGCAATAGGAAGTGGAACCATCAAATGTATACTGGATATAGTATATACCGGTGGTGTTGCAAGGGTATGCTATAGCCGAGATAAACTGACCGTTTACTTTGCTGGTAGCAACTTTGTTACGGTTTGAATCAAAGAGACTCACCACGATACCATCGGTTGGTTCTTTTGGTGCGCAGATGTTGATCATATACTGTGTGCCTTTGGTGAACACATAAGAATACTCAACAAAATCTTTTCCTCCCTTTTCAATTTTATAGCTTTTCAAAAAATTGAAGCCCGCTGCCAGCTTAGGGATACACTGGTTGCTCATAGCTTCAGAGTTGCACTGTCCGATAACATCTAACGTGCTTAGAACGCATACGGATAGAGCAATGAGTATTAACTTTTTCATAGTGCAAATAAAATTATACTTGGCTTTTTATGCTATTATCTTGTTTCTGATAGAAGATGTTGCAGCGCTGATGCTGGCTATGTCTTCCGGTGTTATTTCAATGGTACTTGTACTGTTGTCCTTAATTACCATTACACCGTCAACAACTTCAAAAGTGGATTCTTTATAGGTATAAGTAATCTTTACTTTATCGTATATCTTCTTCAACTCTTCCATGTCTTTCAACAATGATGCCATATTCTGGTCAGTGTCTTTATAGAAGGAGAGAAGCAGCATAATGTTTTCAAGAATGATTTTCTGCTCACCGATTGTTTCTTTCAATTGCTGGTTACCAGGATTAGCAGATGCTACACCACATGTAATGTGAAGTGCTTCCAACCATCCGCCAGTGAGGAATAACACGCTGAGGTTTGCACGATCTTGTGTCTGAAGATAGCTGTTGATCGTGTTGAAGTTCTGTGTTGTGATCAGCAAAAGTGAATCGAGGTTTTTGCTGTTGGTAGCCAAACGGCCGATGGTTTCGATATCAAAGAACTGACCGATGCTTAAACCGTTCGCAAGTTCTTTAATGGACGCCATATACTTTACACCATCCTGATTCTGTTCATAGATGTTGGTATAGCCGAGGTCTGTACCATAGATACCAAGGTTAAGCGCCTTTTTATAGTTGCTGTTATACTTGAATGTATTATCAGGTGAATTCAGGAACGTTGGATTGTATTTCTTACCTGACTCTTTCAGTAATACTGAAATTTCCAACGGGCTGGGTATCTGCTGCAGAATGTCGCCGATAACTTCTTTGGAAATAGGTGTACCCTCCGAAGTGGCGGTAGTGTCTGGCTTGTCTTCTGTGAAAATGGGCTCATCCGTTTTCTTACCGCATCCAGCGACTGTAAAGAGTGCCAGGATCAACCCGATAAGTAGTATTCTCATAGATATAAAATTATACAGTTACAAAGTTAAAAATTAAGCATTCAGTGCCAAAAAGTTACGTTGTTGCTTTAATTCTTTTTCTGTGAAGTTCCTTTCATCTTGCCGGGAACCTTGTCAAAAGAGTTAATCAGCTTACGCAACAATTCGAAATATAAAGTAACATACAATATCACGGTCATCAACCAGATTACCAGTATATCAAATGTATAGGTGCTAATGGATGTACCGAATACTTTCTTTACAGGAGCAAAGAAAGGTGTCCGGTAATTCAATAGTCCTTCTGATTTAGGGTCAAGGAAAATAGGATTGATCTGCTGGATCAACTCACCGTTGTATTCGATGATGCGCTCCTTTTCCGTTACGTTCTTTACGAGATCAGCAAGACTTTCATTATAGTATGCATCTTTCAGTTGATTGATGTTCTTGCCGGCCTTTTCGATTGTAGCAAACTTGGCTTCGCGTTTCGCTACAGCTTTGTTATACGTTCCCTGATAGAATGTTTTATAGGCCGCAAAAAAGTCTTCAAGCTTCTTGTTAAATGCAGGTGTAAAGTCTTTCAATGTCCAGGGCGCTGCAAGTTCTTTTTCTAATCCTTTCTTGAAAAAGTCATCCTGCAAAGTAGACTGTATAACATATAAATCCTTTTGCATGATGAGTCTCACCGAGTCATTCTTCTCGTTGATGTTCTCCGAGATGAATCTGCGTTTCTTGTCCAGTTCATCTACCAGGAACGAAGAGTGAAAATCAGATAATGCTTCCAGTCGGTCATCGTCATAGAATGGCTCTTCATATGAGTTGTTCTTGAAATGATATACTGCCATCGCTTCGTAAGCCCAGCGTGAAGCCATCATATCGGCCACGACAGGAACTTTACCCTTTGTGCTGATGAGATCATTCAGCTTATCGAAGTTGAAGAGCAAACCACTCAGGATCATTTGAGGGATCAGCAACAACGGTATCATTACATATACTGTTACTGCCGAGTTGAACGCAGATGAAATGTTAAGTCCGAGTACACTGGCGAAACATGATGTAGTAAACAATACAAGCCAGAACGGAAGAAGCATGCTCCACTCGATCTCCAGGATCAGGTTACCGACCAATACAAATGTAAAAGTCTGTATTGCCGAAAGCGTAAAGAGTATAACAAGCTTGGACATAAGATAACTGTTCCAACTCAAGTTAAGGAACGACTCTCTGCGAAGTATCTTTCGATCGCGAATGATCTCTTCTGCACTTACCGTAAGTCCCATGAACAACGCTACAATTATACTCATGAGCATAAAGGCAGGGAAGTTCTCGTTGAAGCGGAATATATATTCTCTGCCGCCCGGTGCACTTTTATACTTGATGATAAACGCCAGGATCAATGCGAGCAAGGGTGCCTCCAACAGGTTGATAAGCAAGTACTGCTTGTTGCTGAGTTTGGCAAGTGTATCGCGTGTAGCAAAAATTATAGTTTGCTTGATGCGAGTAGGGAGCGTGAGCGAATGCGGAGGTTCTTCTTTGATGTCCTCTACCTTGGTGATTTTAAAACGCTCTTTGTATAGGTCGTACCATTGTGGAGGTGTGATCTTGCGCTTGTTGGTAGGCTGACCGTATTCGTCAACAACCTTTGCTTCAATGATGTTGAAGATCTGCTCCGGGTTAACATTACCACACGTCTCGCACTGTCCGCGGTTGCTGTCAACCTGGTGGGTGGATTTCTTGAAGTATGTTACGGCTTCTACCGGAGGACCGTAGTACGCAGGGTATCCGCCAGTGTCCATAATCACCATCTTGTCAAACATCTTGTAGATGTCGGATGATGGCTGGTGAATAACCACGAATATAAGTTTACCCTTGAAGGATAATTCTTTCAGTAAGTCAATTACGTTTTCAGAGTCACGTGAAGAAAGTCCGGAGGTAGGTTCATCGAGGAAGAGTATAGCAGGCTCGCGTATCAACTCCAACGCAATGTTCAGACGTTTACGTTGTCCCCCGCTAATGGTCTTATCCAACGGGTTCCCTACACGGAGATCCTTACGCTGGTCGAGGCCGAGGTTCTCGAGTACTTCCATCACGCGTGTATGCAACTGCTCTTCTGTAAAGTGAGCAAAGCAAAGTTTCGCGTTATAGTATAAGTTTTCGTAAACGGTAAGTTCTTCAATCAGCAGATCGTCCTGAGACACATAACCGATTACACCGTGAATCTTTTCTTTCTGTGTATGTATATCAAAGCCGTTGATCAGTATTTGTCCTTTGGAGGGCTCAACTAATCCGGCCATTACATTCAGCAATGTAGTTTTACCGGCACCACTGGCACCCATGATACCAATGAGTTTACCGGGGCCTTCTGCTATCAATACATTGCGCAGACCGATAGCACCATTCGGGAATTTAAGTTCATCGATAATGGCGTTAAAGGAAAGCTTGGTTGTTTTTAACTCCTCGTTGTAGTTGGCAACCAGGTCGCTATAGTATAGCGCATCACCGGCTTGGGTTTTAATGGTGCTGCCATGGGAGAACAGATATACCCTGTTCGGCTGCATGGTAAAACCATTGAGTATATTCAGTTCTTCGCCGAGATACTTTGTGAAATACATCTCAACACTCTGCACGCGCATAAAGATCAGGTTACCCTGTATATGGCCATGCACGTGTTTATATAGTTTACCTTCTTCTGCCTTGTGATCGGAGTTGAGAAGAAGTATATCAGCGAAATTCAAAGATGAAGAATCTTCGGAGCGTATAAAGCTCTCGATGAGATCGTATTCTTCCTGGATTATATTAAATACAGTGGAGACTGTGTTGATGATCTCCATCCGTTGTGGACTAAAGTTCTTATCGGTACTTACCAGCTCCAGCAGTTTTATTAATACAACGACCTTTTGCTTTTGCGTAAGTGTTTTGTTGATCTTCTTACAGATACCAAGCGTCTTAACCGAGTCTTTTACAGACGTGAGTTTCTTCTTGCCATCATCATCATCGTCTGCTTTACCGTATCCGGAGAATTGATCGTAGAGGTCCAGGTACTCTTTAACGGAGTCCTGATCAAGTTCAGTCTGGAAGAAGTTGATCACATACAGACGCTCGCGTTCTGTGACCCCGCCATCCTGTTTCGTTATAATTGCAAAAAGTTGTGTGAGGGCTTTGAGTATTTCTTCACTCATAGGTTAGAGATATAGCAATTTATAAAGGTATAAAAAAATATCGGTTACCAGTCCCTTCAGAACACCACTTTCCGGGTTCGTGTGTTGACTGGTAACCGATTCATCCTTAGGAGATTAACCCCCTCAACGACATTAGTACGTTTTAAACTCGAACGGTATTTCTACCAGCTCTGAAAACTCCTGACCGGCCTCTTCCATATCTTCATCGTCTTCGTGAAAATACCACAGGATCTTCATGCCTTTAATGTCTTCCAGCGCAGATAACACATCCAGTATCAGTTTGGATGATGCTGTGTTGAAGTATTCCAGTTTAAAAACGAATTCAGTAGAAGGGTTTGAGTCGCTGCTATATTTCTCAATCCACTCCAATACCGGGCGATAAAACTCGGCAGAGTCTTCAGGCAGTGAACGACCGGAGATTTCAAAGATTCCGTTTTTCTTATCGAGGATTATTTTCGGTGTGTCTTCTGTTCCTTCCAGATTCAAAATTTCCATGGTATAAAGCTATTTATATTATTCTAAATCAATTTATTCGTTATCTCTCGGCACATTTACTTTCAGACAAAAGAAGCAATACTCTTCGTTCATCTCAGGAAACTCAAACTCTAACCTTTCGCCTGATTTTCTTGCCATGTCCACAAAGCCAAGTCCGGCACCACCTTTATCAGAGATCGTGGTGTTCTTGATGATCTCCTTGTAAAGATCTTTCAAACCATCTTTATCAAGGCCGTTGATGCGGTCGAGTGCACCTTGCAGTTTGACAACATTTTCCTTGCGGATCGGGTTACCCGTCATGATCGAATAACGGTTGGCCTCCTTGCCGATCAGAAAGATCGCGGCATGGCTTCTTACCTGGCCGTCTACCAATTCATCGCTATGTTTCACAATGTTCTGGAGCGCCTCAACCATCACATTGAACACCTTGCGCTTTATGCTCGATTCCTCGCCGGAAGAATCAAGGTTTCGCTCGGCCATGGACAGTATAGACTTGGTGCTCTCCTGGGTAAAATCACCCTGAAACACCAGAATCAGTTTCTGCGACATCATGGTGCGGTGCAGGTCATAAATAAAATTCATGCGTCAGAAGATTAGATTAAAATTGATTGAGATTCACTAAGTTAAAATTTATTTTATTTTAAAATCCACCTTCGCTTTCAAAGCGTGAGGTTGGGTCTTTTACTGGTTTAAAACTTTATCCCGATCAGCAACACGTCATCTGTCTGCTTATGGTCGCCTCGCCAGCCTTCCCATTCCTGATCAAATATAGTTACAGCTTCGTTCATGGACGATGTATGAACGCGTTCAATTATATCACGCACGCGCTTCGGTCCAAACTTACGCCCTTCCGGTCCGCCAAACTGATCCGGGAAACCATCCGAACTGAAGTAGATGGAGTCACCTTCATTTAACTTAACGTAGGTATTGGTAAAGTTAGTCTGGTTCTTAAATATACCACCACCAATCGGGAATTTATTACCTTTCACTTCTTCCATGGCACCGCTCTTCATAATATATAGCGGGCGGTGTGCTCCGGCATACTCTACTTCGCGTGTAGCCATGTTGATCTTACACAACGCGATGTCCATACCATCTTTCGTTGTTGAGTCTTCATCCTGGCGCAGGGTTGTTGTTACACCTTCATCCAGTAAGTCGAGTATCTTGCCAGGCTCGGTGATCTTACGGCTTCGAACGATATCGTTCAGCAGGAAGTATCCGATCAACGACAACAAAGCTCCCGGTACACCGTGACCTGTACAGTCAACGGCTGCGATAAAGATCTCTTCTTTGATCTGTACGAACCAAGGGAAGTCTCCGGAAACGACATCGCGTGGTTTGTAAAGTATAAATGAATCAGGCAATGCACGGCTTATCACGCGGCTGTTCGGAAGAATAGCAGTCTGGATACGCTTCGCATAGTTTATACTTTCGGTGATCTTCTTGTTCTTGTTCTGGATCTCGAGCTCAATCATCTTCCGCTCGGTAATATCGTGCGATACAACGAGTACAGATTCCAGTTTATTAGACTCATCAAATTCAGGTATAGCATTTACCTGCATGATGCGTTTACCCATCTCAGAAGGGAAATCCATTTCAGTATCCGCTTTCTGGTTGGTAGCATTTACCTGTTCAACAACTTTCAGCCAGCCTTCCAGTACGGACTGATCCAGCTCGGCATCTTTTACTTTCTTGTTGAGGAAGTAGGATGGATGTTTGCCGGTATATTCTTCGATCACCGGGTTGATATAGGAGATCGATTCGCCTTCGAGACGTGTGATAAGGTCGAGCGAGTTTTCGGAGAGAGCCTGCATCTTACTGCGCATGCGTTGCTCCAGCTCTGCTCTTCTGCGTTCGGTTATATCGCGTGAGTTAAGGATATAGCCGTGGATCGCAGCATTCGACATGAAGTTTGTTCCGGTTGATTCGATCCAGATAAAGCTTCCGTCTTTGGTGCGGTACTCATATTGCGTTGTAACTTTTTCATCTGGATTCTCGGACAGTTTACGGAACAGATCTTTGAAGTTGTCACGGTAATCCGGGTGTACCTTGTCGATGTCGCTCTTGCCGATCATCTCTTTCTGTCCATAACCAAGAATGGTTTCAACAGAAGGAGAGATATAGCGGATGCTCTCGTCTTCTTCGTAGATGGTAATAACCTCGGAAGCATTTTCGAGCAGAAGCTGCATACGCTTTTGTGTACGATTCACTTCTTCGATTTGCTCTTCGAGTTTCTGGTTTGAGCGTTGCAGTTCTTCCTGTGTCGCCTGCATTTCTTCTGCATTCTGGCGAAGTACTTCCTGCTTTTCTTTCAGCTCATTACTCATCTCCTGCGATTCTGCCAGGAGTATACGTGTACGTTCGTTTACTTTGATGTTAAAGATGGTACGCGCCAGGATAAGTGAAAGCTCCTGTACGAATTTTACCTGCGAAGGATCGAACTTACGGAAGCCGGCAAACTCCAGCACACCATATACTTCTTCGTTGGTAATAAGTGGTACAATCAATATACAGGAAGGGCGTTGATCACCTAATATACCCGAAGTGATGGTTACATAATCATCCGGTATCTCGGTACGCATAACCGTATCTTTTTCAGCGGCAGCTTGTCCAACAAGTCCTTCTGCAAATTTGAATTTTGCCTTTAGGTACTTTTTACGATTGTAAGCGTAGCTTGCGCGCATCTCGATTACTGCCGGTGAATTTTCATCGTTCACCACGTAGAATGCACCCTGTATAGCACCGATCTTTTCAAGTATAAACTTGATCACATCTTCGCCAAGTGCATCGATGGAATCGTGCATACGAAGAATCTCACTGATCTCGGCAACACCGCGCACAATCCAGTTACGCTCTTTGTCTCTTCTTTCGTTCTCGATCAGGTTGTTACGCATGTCGATCAGCGAGAGACCGAGTATATCATTTTCACTGGCCGGTTTAAAGGCTGTGTCATATTTACCTTCACCAATGCGCTTGGCAAATTCTGCATTGCCGCGCAGGGTGTGTACAAGTTCGTTTACTTTGGTGCCCATCTGTCCAAACTCGTCACTGCTGGTCTGCTCGGAATTCTCCGGCAACACACCTTGCGCCACCAGGCTTATGGTATTACGCATAGCATATAATGGGCGCGTTAGTGAGCGGGCGAAAAGCATCGCCAGGAAAATGGCGAGAGCAACGATACAAAGACCGGCATAAGTAAATGTGCTGATCAGTCCTTTTGCATCGCCATGCGCTTCAGCAAGATCCATCTTCGCGATAAGCGCCATGTTCTTCCCTACTTTGCGCGCGGTTTGCAGAATGGTGTTTCCGTTCAGGTCTTTACCGGTAGTAGGTATAGTTTTACCTTCTACTGCATCGGCAAAACCTTTTACAAATTGTTCGTTCGGATTATAGAGTATGATGGCTGATGAAGTATCGCCACGCAACGGACTCACTATTGCTATTTTCTTTGATGTAGGATCTACGCGGCCCAGCAGAAGTTCGCCGGTTTGCCCGAGCCCGTGATAGTTCTTCAGTGTTTTATAGGCAGGAGTGAGGTTGAGCTTTACAATGATGAGTTGCTGGCTGCCACTGTTGTTGGTAACAGCACCCGCTGCGTATGAGAAGTAATTCTTTTTAGTCTTATCGCGAAATACAGATGTAAAGTGTATATCATTTTTAGCGCGTTCGAAAGTTATACCATCCGGATCGATAAAATTACCTTTTACATTCGGGTCGGTAGACGCTACAACGGCACCGGTAGGCGAAGTGATAATGATATCGTCTACTTCAAATATATACTTCTGCTCTTCGAGGAAACCGACCAGACCACCACCATCGGTTGGTTCGCTTGCTGCTGCTGAATCAGGTGCAGCGGTTGCATCGGGAGCTCCCATCATGGCCATCAGGTCCATACCACCGCCACCGGCAGCTGCGGCACCGTCACCTTTCTTGATGGTTTCGGAGTTCTTGAGAACCTCTACAGCTATAGCTGCCTTCTCGAAGTAAGTGTTGAGGTAAGCAGCGCGATTATCGGCCAGCGCATTGAGTGTAGCTGAATACTTTTCCTGGTTTGTTTTCAGGTGATAATCGTAACTAAAAAAACTGATCGCGGCTACAGCCACGAGCGACACCGCGAGTATTAAAATCGTAATCTTGGTGCTGACGTTTATGCTTTTCATCATACGCGTTTGACGCTTCCGTTTAGGCTCTTTTTGAAATTTTATCGGCAATTAACTCTGCAGATTCCTCTACAAACTTGCGCTGGTCTTCTGTAAGGTTTGTGAACGATGCGATCTCGATTATTCCCAGTACACGTTCTTTCTTGATCGGAACAATCAACAAAAATTTAGGAGAGGCGCTGCCTAATCCTGAAATGATCTTGATATATCCCTGCGGTACATCGTCAACATATAGCGTGCGTCCGCTGGAAGCAGATTGTCCTATAAGTCCTTCACCAAATTCGTAGCTGATCACTGTGCTTTCACCGATTGTAAGAGCATATCCGTTTTTCAATTCTACTTTGCGCTTGCCATCTTCTTCTTTCACTATATATATAGCGCCCTGGCCTGCATCCAGTTGTTTACACACTGCCTGAAGACCTGCCTGAAGTATATCTTTTACTGCGTTGGCCTGGTTAACACTGCTCTTTACTGTATCGAGACTGATGGTGGTTTTGCCGGCCTGTTCAGCGGCTTCACGTTCGGCCGTAGCAGCATCTACAATGCGATCGCGCATTACAACCACTTCCTTTCGATAGCGAAGTGCTGAAAGAAGTGTTACTGCTCCCAACACAAATGTGAGAACGAGTATGATATAAATATTTACTAGCTCCGCCTGGTAGCCATCGGTCAAACGAAGGTTTGCCGGCAGGGAGTAAATAAGATATAGTGAAATGCCTATGCCGGCAGTAAAGACTGCTGCCAGTATAAGGTTCAGGTAATAGCGATCGTTAAATAGACCTGTCATCGATATTGTTTATCTAGTTCCTTTAAAAACTCTACAATTTGATCAACCTTCATTACGTGATCAATTTTTGTTGCCGCCAGTGCGGCACGTGGCATCGTATCAATCATACATTCCGAAGGTTCCTGTACGATGGTTAATCCGCCACGGTCGTGTATATGTTTCATTCCCAACGCGCCATCTTTATTGGCACCGGAAAGAAGAATTCCGATCAGCTTCTCTTTATATACAAAGGCACTGGTGCCTAAGGTTATATCAATGGCTGGTCTGGAGTTGTTTATCATCTCTTCTGTAGAGAGCGCAAAGTAAAGCCCGAGTTCTACAGACATATGATAATTGGCCGGAGCCAGGTATACACTTCCTTTCTTTATATTCTCTTTATCGTGGGGTTCGGTAACCTGCACAACGCTTTTAATAGAGAGAGCTTCCACAAAACCATTACGCACGTGCTTCAGTCTGTGCAGGCACATGATAATTGGTAACGGAAAACCTTTAGGCAACTGTGACAGGATTTTTACCACACCCTGGAAGCTGCCTGCTGACCCACCGATAACAACGGCTTTATAGCTGTTATTTAGGTTGTACTTACTCATTCGTAAAAGGCAAACTTCACTTAATCTTTTATTTTCTTATAAATCTTCTCTTCATTATTAACCACGATGAAGCGATTGGCATAGTCGCACCAGATCAAAGACTCTTTTGATCCAATGGCGAGATAACCATACTTGAATAAGCTCTCGTGGAATTTTTTCAATACCTCATTCTGCAAGGCCTGGTTAAAATATATCATCACGTTCCGGCAGAGAACAAGATCAAACTTGTTGAAGATATCGCCCGTTACCAGATCGTGTCTGCGAAACGAAACATTCATGAAAAGATCTTTATTGAAAACAGCATTGCCGTTTTCTTCGCGATAGTAATCTTTAAAGCTCTTGGTACCCTGGAAGCGGATATAGTTCTTTTCGTTCAGCTCCATATTCTTGATCGGATAGGTAGCGAGCTTCGCCTTATCAAGAATATTTACATCGAGGTCGGTAGCAATGATGGTAACATCGTGAAGTATACCCATCTCTTTGAGCATAATGCACATAGAGACAACTTCTTCACCAGATGAACAACCGGCATGCCATATCTTGAACTGTTTATGGTTAAGCATGATGGCAGGGATGATCTCCTCGCGCATTATGCGCCAGAAACTCGGGTCACGAAACATCTCTGTTACGTTTACCGTGAGTTCATCCAGAAACTCATTAATAAAAGAAGGCTGTTCGGTAAGCTTTTTCAAAAGGGCATCAACGGAAAGTTTCTTTAATTCCATGATGCGTAGTACACGCCTTTTGAAAGAAGACATCGCGTAATTCCGGAAGTCATAATTATACTTCTGGTAGATTAGCTCCGAAATTCTTTTAAGGTCTGCAATATCAATATCGAGCATGAAAAGGTCTTTATAAAAAGGAACCCAAAGTTAATTTCTATGGTAAACTACCGAATGGATTTGAACATTAAATCTTACATGTGTTCAAAAGCCTTCGTAGCACACAATTTTTCTAAGTAAATGAAATTACTGAAATCGTCCTAATTAGCGAGAAAAAGGGACCAAAAACTTTACCCACAACCCGGTTGAAGTGTCTCATTAAAAATAGCACAACACATACCCGGACAATCACGAATAGCTTGTATTTCCTGATTTATGGTTTCAGGAACTTCCCCTCTTTGGTATTACATGTTTTACCTTGTTTTACGTGCAAGCTCTTGCTGCGTAATTTCCAGTGCCTCTAAATTTATTTTCAGAGTTTTGGCAATTTCTTCCGCCAGTTGCCAGTCATCGGACCGCACAGGTTTTTGCGCGAGCTCTTTTTCTAACATGGCGATCTTATCCAGAAGAGCACGTTCTTTGCGCTCCAACGTGAGTGTTGCTTCTTCCAGTTTACCCGTTGTGCCAGATATATTTCCTAACTGCTGTTCCAACTCCTGGATGCGCTCTATATAACCATGCTCTTTGCGCGCCACCTCTTCTTGTGTAGCTTGCATCTCTTCCATGTTCTGTCGCATCTCTTCTTCCTGCGCACGCATCTGTTCGGTTTGAGACTGAAACTGCTCAATGAGGAATTTATTTTTCTGCGCAGCACGTACTGAAGCTATAGATGATGCTATGGTTTCGCCCAGCTTTTCAACAAATGTTATTTCATGCGGAGCATATTCGTTGAATGATGCAAGCTCTACGATACCATATACCTGCGTATCAACTTTAAGCGGTACAATGAGTATAGATCGCGGGTTGGCGTCTCCCAATCCGGACGTTATACGGATATATTCGTCAGGGAAATTAGTATAGTAATTGGTTTCTGCTTCCAGGTATGTTTGCCCCAATAAGCCTTCGCCAAGTTTTATTTTACGTGTCTCAAATTTCTTGATGTCGAACGCAAACAACGATACCAGTTCCAGGTGTTTGTTGTTCTCATCTTCATCGTTCAATATATATAGCGCGCCCTGGTTAGACTTGGTATACTGCACCAGTGATGAAATGATCTTGTCACCAAGAGTAACAATGTCGTCACTGGACGAACGCATGATGTCAACAAATTTCGCGAGGCCTTCATTAGCCCACTGTCGCTTGCGTTCTTCTTCATTCAATGATTTCAGTTTGCCCTGCATATCAATGAGTGAATCGGCCAGCTTATTCTTGCCGTGATTATAGCCGCTGTCGAGTGTGGCCTTGTAATCTATATCAAGATTACCCTGTCCAATGGCAGTAACAAAGTCGGTAGCATCTTTCAGATTCTCCAGTGTCTCATTGATCTGGTTGGAAAGTTTGCCGATCTCGTTGTTAGGAGAGTCAGACATTTGCTGATGGTTGGAGGTACTGATGCGCAGTGTATTGAGCGGACGAAGTACATGACGTTCAAATGCCAGGAAGATCAATGTGAGGAGCGCTACATCAAACACGATGATGGCAACAACCCAACGATGCACCGATGACTTCTCTTTCATTACCTCCGTCTCAACATCGTTGAAAAGATTATCATACCATTGAGACAGCGTAAGTGATAAGCTTTCTTCTTTCAATACGGCCGCACGCCATGCTTTGTCGGATATAACTGCCGGTGTTGTCACCACTGTGTTGCTATACGTACTGTCACCTTCCGCAGCATCAGCAGGTGTTGTGTTTTCACGGATGCTCAGTACTTCTCTTACTGAACTTTTATACTCTTCCCAGTATTCGTTCAGGTTGTCGAATGAGATCCGGGGCAGGCGCTTGAGGGGTTTCAGTATAACATCGGTGCGATCGATCCGTCCGCCTTTACTCAGCACACCCAGCAGGTGATCCTGGTTCACAATCTTCGCTTCAATCTCTGCGGAGAGATCTTCATTCCGGGTAAAGTGGCGTTGCACCATCAGTGAGATCTGCTGACTTGATATTTCTGCGCTGCGTATAAAATCAAGTTTCTGCTCTGTCTCATCCAGCACATTAATGCGATATTGAATGATATAATACTCCGCGAAGTATATCAGGAACATGACAACGAGCAGGTAAATACCGATCAGCCGCAGAGATGTATTGCGCAGAAATTTCATAATCACCAAATAAGGTAAAATACCCTAAACCCCAAAACCGCTGTATGGAAAAAGCTGAAAGTGAAAAATCAGGGGAGATTTATTGCCCCGCCCCACTATAAATCAAACACGTTGAGACACTACAGGCTGTCGTTCGTGAAGCCAAAGGGTAACAACGAGAGCGCAGAGGGAGCCTTAATCCATTGATGCTGCTGGCTTTGCATGATGATTTCGATCGGGGCCTTCTGCCGGTTCTCGAACTCCAGCAACACCTGTCGGCACTCACCACAACATGTAGCCGGTGTCAGTTCGCTCTCACCACGTTTCTGTGCTGTTACTGCAACCTTGAGAATCTTAACATGCGGATAAAGTGCATAAGCCGAAAACAACGCTACACGCTCAGCACAGAGTCCGGA
>CAMLLI010000005.1 GCA_946480685.1 uncultured Flammeovirgaceae bacterium
AAGAGTATCCGCATGTCGCATTCCGGCCACTTGATTCGCTCAAACCGGTTGCCGTAGGTGTGCTGCGAAAGCGGAATAAAAGCAATAAGGCACTGAAAACCATGATCGAAGCCTTTCAAAAAAGTATGCAGTAAGCCTTCATTACTGACCTGTAATTTTCGCAAAAGGCTTATTTTTGCCGTTCGCCTAACAGAACGAATTACAACATGGCCGATTACAGCAAAGACGAGATCAAACGAATTGAAAAGAAGTGGCAGGACAAATGGGCTGCTGATGGTATTTACAAAGTAAAGGACGATACTTCCAAGCCTAAGTATTATGTACTCGATATGTTCCCTTATCCTTCCGGAGCCGGACTACACGTTGGGCACCCGCTCGGGTATATTGCTTCTGATATTGTTTCTCGCTACAAGCGCATCAAAGGTTTTAACGTATTGCACCCGATGGGCTTCGATGCTTTCGGTTTACCTGCTGAACAATATGCTATACAAACCGGACAACACCCTGCGGTTACAACTGCTAAAAATATAGAGACCTATAAGCGCCAGTTACGCCAGATCGGATTTTCATACGACTGGGATCGCGAAGTGCAAACTTCAGACCCGGCATACTATAAATGGACACAGTGGATCTTCTCTCAGCTGTTCAACGCATGGTATAATAAAAAAGCAGGTGCCGATGGTAAAGCCGAACCGATCACAACGCTGATCGCTGAGCTTGAAAAGAACGGCAATAAAAATATAGCGGCTGTAACCGATGAAGATACACCGGCTATAACAGCCGAGCAATGGAAGAGCTTTGATGAAAAAGCGAAAGAAGATTTTCTACAGAAATACCGCATCGCCTACCTGAGCGAAACGATGGTAAACTGGTGTGCTGCTTTAGGTACAGTACTTTCCAATGATGAAGTAAAGGATGGTGTAAGCGAACGCGGTGGCTACCCGGTGGAACGCATCAAGATGATGCAATGGAGTATGCGCATCACAGCGTATGCTGAACGCCTGCTGAAAGGACTCGATACCATCGACTGGCCCGAGCCGGTTAAAGAAATGCAACGCAACTGGATCGGCAAAAGCGTTGGCTGCGAACTTGACTTTAAAGTGGATGGCGCAAAAGATTTATCCATTCGCGTATTCACGACACGCATTGATACTATATATGGCGTAAGCTTCATGGTGATTGCTCCTGAACACGAACTCGTGGAGAAGATCACGACTGCGGGGCAACGTGAAGAAGTGGAGAAGTATGTAGAGATTGCGAAGAACCGCAGCGAGCGCGATCGCATGAGCGAGGTAAAAAGAATTACCGGTGCCTTTACTGGTGCGTATGTCATCAACCCGTTTAACAATGAAAAAGTACCGGTGTGGATTGCTGACTATGTATTGGCAGGCTACGGTACGGGTGCTGTCATGGCTGTACCGTCAAGCGATACACGTGATTATGCATTCGCTAAACATTTCAACCTGCCGATCATTGATGTATTGGAAGGACCAACGAGTGATATAACGAAAGACAACTTCGAACCGAAATCAGGCACGATGATCAATTCGGATTTTCTGAATGGATTACCGTGGAATGAAGCAATCGAGAAAGCACTGCAGCGTGTAGAAGAACTTGGTATCGGTATACGCAAGGTAAATTTCCGGATGCGTGATGCGATCTTCGGAAGACAACGTTACTGGGGCGAGCCCTTCCCGGTATATTTCGACAAAGGTATACCGAAGCTAGTAGCTGATAAAGATCTGCCGGTAACTTTACCGGAGATCGATCAGTATAAACCTACCGAGACGGGCGAACCTCCGCTGGGTCGCGCGAAAGACTGGAACTATAACGGACATGCGTATGAATTAACTACGATGCCGGGCTGGGCTGGTTCAAGCTGGTACTGGTTCCGCTATATGGATCCGAAGAATGAAAAAGAATTTGCCGGCAAAGACAAAATAAATTACTGGAAAGATGTAGACCTGTATATGGGTGGCAGCGAACACGCTACAGGCCACTTGTTATACTCGCGTTTCTGGTGCAAGGTATTGAAAGATTTAGGTTATGTAGAGGCTGAAGAACCTTTCAAGAAGCTGATCAATCAAGGGCATATACAAGGTATGTCGAAGTTTGTATACCGCGTGAATGGCACGAACAAGTTTGTGTCACATGGCTTGCGTAAACAATATGATGTAACGCCTTTGCATGCTGATGTGAACATGGTAGACAATGATATACTTGATGTAGAGGCATTCAAAAAATGGCGTGACGATTTCAAGGATGCAGAATTTATACTCGAAGACGGCAAGTATATCTGCGGAACAGAGATCGAAAAAATGTCGAAATCAAAATACAACGTAGTGAACCCGGATGACATTGTAGTGAACTACGGTGCCGACACGCTGCGTATGTACGAGATGTTCCTCGGACCCCTGGAATTATCGAAGCCCTGGAATACCAACGGTATCGATGGTGTATATAAATTCCTGCGCAGGTTCTGGAATCTCTTCCACGACAAGAATGAGAACTTCGTGATCAGCGATGAAGAAGCTACACGCGATGAGTTGAAGATCCTGCATAAAACGATCAAGAAGATCGAAGAAGATATAGAACGCTTTTCATTCAACACTTCGGTAAGTGAGTTCATGATCTGCTGCAATGAGCTGAGCTCGATGAAGTGTAACAAACGCGCTATACTTGAGCCACTGGTTGTAGCACTTTCTCCGTATGCACCACACATCACCGAAGAACTGTGGGAGAAACTCGGTCATACAACATCTGTACTGAATGCAAGCTTCCCTAAATTTGACGAGCAGTACCTCATCGAGAGTTCATTCGAATACCCGATCTCTATCAATGGAAAGGTTCGTGTAAAAATGAACTTCGCACTGGATACTCCGAAGGAGGATATTGAGAAGTCAGTAATGGCTTCCGAAACTGTTCTGAAATGGACAGAAGGTAAAGCTCCCAAAAGAGTTATTGTTGTACAGGGACGAATTGTGAATGTGGTGGTATAAATACCATTCAAACATTATTCATATTTACCGGAGAGGCTGCTGAAAGGCAGCCTCTCTTTTTTTTTGCTCTGGATAAATGCGGGAAATAAATATCAACCTGTAACAAAAATATCATCCCATCGTCATGCAAACCGTTGGACGTTTGCTATGGACTGTCTATCTTAAAAAATATTGGCCGCCACCAAACTAACTCTTAACCTAATCATTATCCATGCAGCTTGTTATTGACAACCTTTCGAAGACGTACTCCAATGGCGTACAGGCTTTGAAGAACGTTTCGCTTACCATTAACCAGGGAATGTTCGGACTGCTCGGTCCTAACGGTGCCGGCAAATCTTCACTCATGCGTACCATCGCTACGTTACAGGAGGCCAGCAGCGGTTCCATCACACTGGGCAACCTCGATGTACTGAGCGAGAAACACGAAGTACGAAAAGTACTCGGCTACCTTCCGCAGGAGTTTGGAGTATATCCGCGTGTAACAGCAGAGACGATGCTCGATCACATTGCTGATCTCAAAGGTATCGTGGATAAAAAACAGCGCAAGGAAATTGTACATACCCTCCTCGAGAAAGTAAATCTCATTCACGTTCGTAACAAGAACCTCGGCACATTCTCGGGCGGTATGAAACAACGCTTTGGTGTAGCGCAGGCACTCATCGGCAATCCTAAACTTATTATTGTAGATGAACCAACAGCAGGTCTCGATCCGGCCGAGCGAAATCGCTTCTATAATTTACTGAGTGAAATCGGTGAGAATACCATCGTTATACTCTCCACGCACATTGTAGAAGATGTAACAAACCTCTGCAGCAACATGGCCATTATTTGTCTCGGTGAAGTTATAGCACAAGGGCACCCGGCCGATCTTGTTGAATCATTGCAAGGCAAAGTATGGAGCCGCATTATCGAGAAGAGCGAACTATCCTTCTTCCGTAATTCATTCAACGTAATCTCTACGCAGCTCAAAGCAGGTAAAACACAGATACATATAATCAACGATTTTCGTCCCGATGATTTCAAGCCGGAGGAAGCCAGCCTGGAAGATGTATACTTCTCGAAGATCGCGGAGAAGATGGACACCATTACTGTTTAACCTAACCTTACCGACATCTTTATGTTCTGGAAAATATTTCTTTTCGAGGTAAGGTATCGTTTTAAACGGCCTGCTACCTACGCATACTTCTTTGTATTGTTCCTCTTTGCCTTTGTGAGCGGTATATATGGAAACAGTCCTGCATCCGAGAAAGTATATGTAAACTCTGCATATGCCATCGGTTACTTCATGATCATTCTAAGTGTATTTGAGACCTTGATCGCTTCGGCCGTTATGGGTGTGCCGGTATATCGTGATATTGAATACCGCACGAAGGATTACTTCTTCACCTACCCCATCACCGAGAAATCATATTTACTCGGCAGGTTCCTCGGTTCATTCGTCATTCTCATCTTTATCAGCTTCGGGTATCACGTTGGTACGTGGCTCGGAGGACCGCTGGGCGTAATGACCGGTGAGGTTGAACCCGAACGCTTCGGTCCGTTTATACTCTATCACTATATCTACAACACGCTGGTATTAAATATACCCAACCTGTTCTTTACAGGTACGGTGTTCTTTGCACTGGTAGCGCTCACACGAAAAATTGTTGTAACCTATGTAGGGAGTGTAATTCTTTTTATCGGCTACCTGCTGGCCAATGCGCTTACGCAGGATCTTGACAATAAAGACCTGGTAGATATACTCGATCCGTATGCACTCACCACCTATATCAACGCTACCAAATACTGGACACCTACTGAACAAAATACAGGACTGATACCTTTGGAAGGTAACTTCCTGCTGAATCGAATCTTGTGGATCGGCGTCAGCCTGCTCCTGTTTGCTTTTACATTCTTCCGGTTCTCGTTCCGAAGCATGCTGGAAGTAGCTGCCGGCAAGGTTAGAAAAGATGAAGTGATTGAACGCAAAGGACGATCGCTCGCAGATCTGCCGGTTGTACAGAAAGTATATTCACAAAGTATATATTTCAGAAAAGCGTTTCGGTTGGGATTGCTGGAGTTCGGTAACATTATAAAAGACTTTTACTTTATCGCCATCCTGCTGGCTGGTGTATTGTTCCTCTTCCTGGACGGATGGTTTGGTTCGCCCATTTTTGGTACACCTTCTCTCCCGCTCACGTATTACATGCTCGAAGTAAAAGATTATAACTATATCATCTTCGTCTTTATCATTATAATCTTCTATACCGGTGAAGTAGTGCATCGTGATAAAAGTGTGAATTACTCCAACATTGCCGATGCTTTGCCGATTCCTAACTGGGTTGTCTATGGTTCCAAATTCTTATCGCTTGTCCTGATCAGTTTTGTATTGGTAAACCTTGTTGTGATCTGCGGAGTGCTGAACCAGGTTGTAAAAGGCTATTTCAATTTTGAGTTCGGCATGTATTTTACCGACCTGTACCTGATCGAGTTCCCGGAGTATATTCAGCTGGTGATGCTCGCGTTCATCGTACATATTCTTGTCAACAATAAATTTATAGGTCACGTTGTTTCCATTGGTATATGGGTAGCCTTGTTTGGCCTGCGCAATTTTGCCGAGCTGAACTATAATCTTTTCTTCTACAGCTACATTCCCGAATACAAAATATCGGACATGAATGGCTTCGGGCATTTTCTGAAGTCCACTGCGTGGTTCAATGTATACTGGCTAAGTCTCGGGGCTATATTTGTGGTTATCGGCAACCTGTTCTGGAATCGCGGAGCTGAAACGAGTCTTGTAACGCGCTGGCAGATTGCCAAACAAAGATTCAACGGTCTCTCGGCTACCTCACTCACAATATTCACAGTGTTATGGATTGGCAGCGGTATATTTATATACTACAACGTAAGCGTACTCAACAAATACTATACTGCGAAGGAAAGCCGGAACATCGGTGCAGACTTTGAAAAGAAATACAAGAAGTACGAGTTCACCGCTCAGCCAAAAGTAACGGACGTGAACGTTACGATCGATATATACCCGAAAGACCGAACTACGAAGGCTTCCGGTATATTTACCATTGTCAACAAAAGTACAAAGCCGATCGATTCGCTAATCCTCAACATCAGCAGTCCGGTGGCTCATACCATCATTGAAAAACTTTCCGTTGATGGAAGTGAACCTAAACTGGTGATGGAAGACAAAGTGAACCGCTTCTTCATTTACAAAATGCCGAAGACCATGCAACCGGGCGACACCATGAAGATGGACATCACGATGGACGCAGGCTATAAAGGTTTTACAAACAGTGGTCTGGGCAGACAGATCGTTTACAACGGAACCTTTTTTGATCTGAGTATATTTCCTTCGTTCGGCTATCCGGGTGATCCGATCGACAGCGACAAAGAACGGAAGAAGCATGGTTTACCGAAGAAAGACTATACACTTCCGCCTCAAACCGATCCGCATGGCCTGAGCAATTTACTCTTCAACGATGATGCAGATTATGTAACCTTCGAAGCAACTGTAAGCACCGATGAAGACCAGATTGCATTAGCACCTGGTTATTTGCAGAAGGAATGGGTTGAAAAAGGAAGAAAGTATTATCACTATAAAATGGATGGTGAGATGGACCTGTTCTTCAATATATCTTCCGCCCGCTATGCTGTGCATCGTGATGTATGGAAAGGTAAAAATGGAGAATCGGTAAACATCGAAATATACCATCATCCCGATCACGCCTACAACCTCGATCGCTTTGTAAGTTCGGTGAAGGCATCCATGGACTACTTCTCGACTAATTTCCGTCCGTATCAATATAAACAGATGCGTATACTGGAGTTTCCGCGTTACGCTGGTTTCGCGCAATCATTCCCGAACACAGTGCCCTATACCGAAAGCTTCGGTTGGGTTGCAGACTATAGCGATCCGGATGATACCGATTATACTTTTTATGTTACGGCTCATGAAGTAGCACACCAGTGGTGGGGTCACCAGGTAACACCTTCGGCTACACGCGGAGCAAACCAGATTTCCGAGTCGATGGCCGAGTACTCTTCACTCATGGTATTGCACCACGAGTATGGTGTTGACTGCATGCAGAACCGTTTGAAATATAGTCTCGATCGTTACCTGCGCGGGCGTGCCGGTGAAGATAAATTTGAAGCTACGTTATTAGAAAATGATTCGCGTTCCTATATATGGTATGAAAAAGGATCGCTTATACTATATGCTTTGCAAGACCTGATTGGTGAAGAGCGATTGAATGGTGCGTTCCGTAAATTTATTGATACCGCTGCTTTCCGCGAGAAGCCTCCGTTTGCTACTTCGCGTGAATGGTATAGCTATATCAAAGCGGCCATTCCTGATTCATTGCAATATTTCATAGACGACTCGTTTGAAAAGATAGCGTTGTATGAAAACCGCATTACCAAAGCGGTATCAGAACCGTTGAAAGATGATCAGTATAAAGTTACCCTCACTGTGCAAACACGTAAGCTATATTACGATGGTCTCGGAAAAGAAACGGGTAAAGGAACCGGCAAAGATCTGATCGACATCGGCATCTTTACCGATGATGGCAAAAATGAAAAAGGCATGGTAAAGAAGGTGCCACTGTATTTAAAGAAACACTGGCTGGGCGAAGGCGAGCATACCTTTACCTTTACTGTAAAGGGTAAACCGGTGAAGGCCGGCATTGATCCGTACAATAAACTGATCGACCGTATTCCGGATGACAACATGAAAACCGTGGAAAGCAACTGATTTCAATCAAACGCTTTACGATACAAGATACCAGGCCTCAACCCCTGGTATCTTTGTTTATACCGTCTTAACAAAGACAAATCCGTTTTATAAATGTTCGCTCCGATCTTCAATTTCTTTCGTTAATTTGCCCCCGATCTAGTACATGAGTATGCAGGCAATCAAGGAAACCAACTTCAAATTTCCCGGGCAAACGGGCTTTTACAAGGGCAAAGTTCGCGATGTTTATTATTTCGGAGATCGTATGGCGATGGTTGCCAGCGACCGGATCTCAGCCTTTGATGTTATTCTGCCCCGCGCCATTCCGGATAAAGGAAGGGTTTTAAACCAGATTGCTGCCTTTAACCTCGAGGCTACCAAACATCTTGTTCCCAACTGGGTCATCGCTACACCTGATCCCAACGTTACCATCGGCTTCAAGTGCGAGCCTTTCGCGGTGGAGATGGTGGTGCGCGGCTACCTGGCCGGCCATGCATGGCGCGAGTATAAGGCCGGAAAAAGATCGGTGTGTGGTGTTGCGCTTCCGGAAGGCCTGAAAGAAAATGACAAGCTTCCAACCCCGATCATCACGCCTACTACCAAAGCACATGTAGGACACGATGAAGATATTTCAAGAGAAGACATACTGAAGCGCGGCATTGTAAGCGAGAGCGACTATAAAACGCTCGAAGAATATACCTTCAAACTTTTCCAGAAGGGAACCGAACTGGCGGCCGAGCGCGGTCTTATTCTCGTAGATACCAAATATGAATTCGGTAAACATCAGGGCAAAATTTACCTGATCGATGAAGTGCATACTCCGGATTCATCACGTTATTTTTATAAGGAAGGATACGAGGCCCGTCAGAAAGCCGGTGAAGCTCAGAAGCAACTTTCGAAGGAATTTGTTCGTCAGTGGCTTATTGAAAATGGCTTCCAAGGTAAAGACGGACAACAGATACCGGAAATGACGGATGAGATCGTGAATTCAATTTCAGCCCGCTATAAAGAGCTTTACGAGCAGGTACGTGGCGAAGCGCTGGCCTCCGTTGATTACACCGGGATCACGCAAAGAATTGAGCAAAGCATTCTCAATTCAATAAATTCCGTTAACTTGGAAAGTCAGAAAATCTGAAGTTTTAAATAAAGGTGGATACACCGGTGACTCCTGAAAATGTAAGGACAGATCATCGTAAAATCCACCGGAAGTATACAGAAAATTATATACAGCGATGAAATATACTATAGACAAGCAAGAGAAGTACTGCATGCTGAAGCTGCATGAAGAAAAGCTGGATTCCAGTGTAGCACCGGGCCTTAAATCAGAGTTGATCACATTGCATGCAGAGGGCATGAAGAACATCATCCTGGACCTGGCCGATGTGAAATATACTGACTCATCCGGTCTCAGTGCTTTACTCGTAGGGAACCGCATTATGCAGGAAGACGGAGGTATTTTTGTACTCGCTTCGCTGTCTGATCATACCCTGAAGCTTATCAAGATCTCGCAGCTTGACAGTGTGCTCAACATTCTTCCTACAGCTGAAGAAGCTATTGATGCTGTTTATATGCACGAGATTGAAAAAGATCTGAAGAGCGGAGATCACTAGTCTTTCAGCAACGTAACGTCTACACGACCAAAGCTCTCCGGGTTTTGGTCTTTTTATTTTTCATGCATGAGCTTTAAAGTTACGATACTCGGTTCCAGCGGTGCCATGCCGGCTTACGGTCGGCACCCCAGTGCACAGTTGGTGGAAATTCAGAACCGGTATTTCATGGTTGATTGTGGTGAAGCCGCCCAGATGCAACTCATGCGCCTGGATGTAAGCTACCATCGCATCAATCATATTTTCATCAGTCATTTGCATGGTGATCATTACCTCGGTCTCATGGGACTGATCTTTACCATGCACCTGCAACGCCGAACCAACGACCTGCATTTATATAGCCACCGCGGACTCGATGAGATCATCACGACACAACTTCGTTATTCTCAGTCATCGCCTTCATTCAAAATCATTTTCCACCGTCTTGAAAAAGATGAACGAAAAATCATTTTTGAAGATGATGCTGTAACGGTAGAGACTATACCGCTTCGTCATAAAATTCGTTGTTCAGGATTTCTGTTTCGGGAAAAGCCTAAATTAAAACGCATCGATAAGGAGAAGCTTCCGACCGGTATATTGATCCAGCAGATCGCTTCGCTCAAACGAGGCGAAGATGTATTGGATGAGAACGGTAATATCAAGTATAAGAACGAAGACTATACATTGCCAGCGCGGAAGTCACGAAGCTACGCTTATTGTTCGGACACCGCAATGCTGCCCACCATGGTTGAACAGATCAAGGGTATAGATCTACTATACCATGAAGCTACATTTGCGAACGATGAAGAATCGAAAGCCAATGATACCCTGCACAGCACCGCGGCACAGGCAGCAACCATTGCTAAAATGGCCAACGTAAGTAAACTGCTGCTCGGACATTTCTCGGCACGCTATAAAGATCTTGCGCCCATACTGGAAGAAGCTAAACCGATTTTTCCGAATGTACAGTTAGCCCTCGAGGGTGATGAATTTACATTACAGGAATAATAGCAACGCTATATATACATACCATGGAGAGTACTCTTGATCAAAAACGAAGTCGCCTGTTTGTAATCCTCGCGGGAATCTTCATCACCAACGCATTGATGGCCGAGATGATCGGTGTAAAAATATTCTCTGCAGAAACAACGGTTGGGCTACAGCCTGCCCATCTCAACATCCTGGGCTTTACCATGGATTTCAACCTGACGGCAGGGGTGATTATCTGGCCCGTGGTTTTTATTACTACCGATCTCATCAACGAGTACTTTGGCAAGCCTGGTGTGAAACGCATCAGTTACTTTACCGCTATACTCATCACGTATGCTTTCGTTGTTTTGTTTCTTACGATCAAGCTCCCTCCTGCCGGCTGGTGGATAGATGCTTATAGCAAAGATCCGCAGGGCAATTACTTTAATATTGACTATGCCTATAGCAAGATATTCGGACAGGGTCAGCGTATTATCATAGGTTCGCTAACGGCTTTTATATTGGGACAGCTTGTAGACGTTTTTGTTTTTCATAAACTGCGTCATGCTACCGGCAATAAATACCTTTGGCTTCGCGCTACCGGTTCTACGCTGGTCTCGCAGTTTGTCGACAGCTTTGTGGTGCTATACATTGCCTTTGCCGGAATATTCTCCAACCAGCAGATCATCGCCATCGGTATCACGAACTATATATACAAATTCGCGGTAGCGATACTACTGACGCCACTCATTTACTTCGGGCATTCGCTGATCGACAACTATCTCGGCAGAGAAAATGCTGAGAAGTTATCTGAAGAAGCTGCTTCAAAAAGTAAGGGCTTCCTGTAACAGAAAGCCCTTCATTAAATATACTTTGAATATACTTTAGTCTAATTCCAGAATCCTTCTTTACTGTTAAAGGTAGGACATGGTATTAACTTATACTTCTTCTTCGAACTGCGGTTGCTAGGCTTGGATGAGAATTCCCACACCAGTGAAATTTCGTGTGCACCACCGGAAGCAGTCTCCATCTCAGAGATCGTAAAGTCGTAGCTATACCCGATGGAGAGTTGCTTGAAATATAGCCCGAGGGTTAAGATCAATGCATCTTGCGCGATTGAATTAACAACAGTTTTCTCAAACGGTTTACCACGATACCAGAGTCCAACGGAAACCGGATCGATGTGATAGTTCACTCCGAGATCAAGTTGTGAAAAAGATTTGCCTTGCATACGGTATATAAACGAAGGCGTGAGATACGACACTCTTCCTCCGTTGTGCGGTCCTCCACTCAGATCAATCCGCGCACCGGCATGTATAGCGGTCTTCATCGGCAAACGACTGGATTCATTCAGCACTGATATACTCGGGCGGTTCATGTGTGTGAAGGAAGCACCCAACCAGAGCTGTCGGCTATAAATGAGAAAGCCTGATCCAAAATCAAAATAGGAAGTGTTACCGATGCGTGCTACATCCGGGTCGAGCGATGATCCGGGTACATCGTATTCCACATCGAGGTCTTTACCCAGCCGCACTTTACTTCTGTCGATGCCGTTGGTACCATAGCCGAAATATAGTCCGGGAGAGAAAACAACCTTATCGGTGATCTTTACTTTGTAAGAATACAGTAGCCCGGCCGTTGTGGTTCGCCATCCGGCAGATCCCATCTGGTCGGTGGTTAACAACAGACCAAAACCACTGCGCAGTTCTTCCACAAATATATCGTACGAAGCTGCGTAGGTCGTAAAGGCTTTCGGCAAACTCGGCCATTGTATCCGGTAATTCATGGCCACCCGTTGCTGCGGAGTAACACCCGTAAAGCCCGGGTTCAAATATAGCGGGGCCTGGTAATATTGCGAGAACTGAGGGTCCTGTGCAACGGCTGCTCCATACGCCATCACTATCATGGCAACGCCCATCCATCGTTTCATCGTGTTCTTCATCTGGTGTTATCGGATAAGTGTTACGTCCCCTAGTTGAGTAGTGCGCTGATCATCTGACAAACGCATGACAATTTTATATACATATACTCCTGCCGGCAGCAATCGCCCGTTCTTATCATAGCCATCCCATCCCTGGTTCTTATCATTGCTCTCGAAGATCAGGTTGCCCCAACGATCGAAGATCTGCATCTGGAATTCTTCCACGCCATCCATAATCGGACGGAATACATCGTTGAAGAGCCCATCACTATATCCGCCATTCGGACCGGTAATATTCGGTGTAAAGGCATTCGGTATACGAATGCGCCCCCCCTTCTTCGCAATAATTACCTGTGTAGCGGTGTCATAGCAAATCAAGTCGCCATCAACGATACCATCGCCATCAAAATCCTTCGGCCCATAGTTATGAGAAGCCGAGAGCATGATCAGGTAATTACCCGCCAGCTGGTAGTGATGTTCCGGCTGGAAGTCTGTAGACGTTGTCCCATCATTAAAATCCCAGAGATAATTATTGGCACGAAGTGTATTGTTACGCATTTGTATACCGGTCTCATCAGGCACAAACACCACGGAGTCCGGCACCACTTCAAAAGCAGCATACGGGTTATCCATGATTTGTATAGGTGTATTCCGGTTATCCGATTCTGCCGTTTGCCCGGTAATCGAATTCGTTGTCTTCAGAAATATAGTATATTCTCCGGGTGCAGCTACTTTAAATACAGGCAGTGTCTCATTGGTTATAACCAGTGTATTGCCTGCTTTGTCCTTCAGTGTCCATTCGTACAGATCACCCGTTGCGTTGTTCTCGGTGATAGTTATTGCAGCCGGGAAGCAGGTAGCCTGCGGAGTATATTTGAACGAAGCCACCAGCGGAGGTAACAACACCTCGATGCGCAGAGTCTTATTCTTGAAGCATGATAGTCCGGCAGCTTCGGCAGATTTATTGGTAACGACCAGGTGAACATCTTTCTCACCGATGGCCGTATAACGAATCTGCGGGGGAGTATAACCATCGAAGGTTGTTGGTGAAGATGCCGTACCGAAGTTCCATTCATAGCGGAAGTCCGGATCATTAGCAGGCAATGATGTATTCAGGAAATCTGCAAACGCCTGGCCACCGGTATAAGACGTTATGGATGTTGCATTGAAGTCTGCCACCATCGAGCGGTATACTGTTACCGGCATCACGATCTCATCCGAGCATGAACCGTTGGTTACCTGGTATACAATTTCATACACTACGGTCTGGCTTGTTGTATTTGTCAAGGTATATTCCTGTGATGCCGCTGTTGCAAAGGTCCGCTCTTCGCGAACTTCATTCGGATCACCACCTTGTGTACGATAGAACCAGCGATGCACGGAACCTCCTACAGTAGAGTTCACAAATTTTACTTTCTCACCGCTGCATATTTGCGTACGGTCAGGTGCTACGTTGATAAATATATTCGGATAAATAGTAATGTTCTGCGCAACCGACTGCTTCACACACGCTGCAACGGTAGTGCTACGCGCAGTAAGCGTTACCGGTATGACGGTGTTACCACCTACGTTGGCACTGGTAAAGATATGCTTCACCTGCATTACCACTGGGCTTGCCGGGCCGGGTATTGCCGGAATCACTTCTTCGGGTGAACCATCGTTCCACGTCCATACATATTCTACATCCGGATTAACAGTCCATGTAAAGGTATATTCTCCTCCGCTACACTGTGGTGTTGCCGGTGCAATGGTAAAGCTGGTGTTCATATTGATCATCTTCACCGTTACGGGTTGCGGATAAGACACCGGCTCGCATCCGTAAAAATCTTTCAGGTGTGTAAGCGTGAATGTTTTAGTATCGGTATAGTTCAACACCGGCACAGGTCTGTCTTCTCCACCCACCAGGCTATACGTTGTAGTGCCATCCGAGTAATCGAAGAAGTATGGAGCTTGTCCGTTTGTAAACTTGAAATCGAGCGTGAAGAAACCATTCTCACAAACTTCATTCGGTGCTGTGAGTGTTGCCTGTGGTAATGTATGCACCACTACTTTTACGACATCGGTAATATCCTCTGCGCATGTACCTGAAGCTACTACCCTGCGGTAGTACATGAGATCTGTTAACGGAGGCGGATCGTATGTAGAACTATTGTTTACTCCGGCTGCCGGAACATACGATATATTATCAGCCGACTCTTCCCATCTATATACATAATTGCCGATACCTCCGAACGGTTGAGACAATTCCTGGAAGGCTGTAGGGTCGGCACCTTCACATATATCTTTATCAAAACCAACTACCCCGGCGAACAATGGTATTGGGTCGATCAACAGTTCAGGCAATGATGTTTTCTGACATCCTTTTGTATCCGTTACAGTAACGGTATAGAGTATATTCGCTGACAGTCCCTGGAAGCTTCCGTCTGTTGAACCGCTGAGGTTGAGCGGATCCTGGTCGAGCACATAGGTATAGCCAGGATTTCCCCCGGTGATGTTCGCTATATCTACGCTGATCTCACCATCGCTTTGTCCGGCACAGCTTACATCGTAGCCATTGTAATCCGAAGTGATGTCGATCGTAAAGGCTATATCATCGGGTTGGTCCACAACAATATTGGGAACGTATAGTGTACAACCGTTCTTGTCTTCAATGCGAACGGTGTAGGTTGTAGCACGCAGACCAATGAAGCGCTCGTTCACTGCATCGTACGGCACGTTCGAATCCTGCAGCAACGAGAAGATCAACGGATCACCACCGCCTGCAGAAGTTCCGCCTGTAGCAGCAATGTGTATTTCACCATCCGGAGCAGGATCATTAAAGCAACTTACGTCTACAACGGACGGGGTACCCGCCACAATCGGATCCGGCTGAATAATACTCACTGGTGCAGAGTCGCGGCAGCCTTCTGCATTGCGGGTATAGATAACATAGTTACCAGCACCCAAATTAGAGAACAACACAGCCGGAACAAACGTAGTACCATCTTTACTAAAGGTATGATTGGTACCATACTGCGCTGAGACAGCGATCTGACCGTTTGCCAAACCGTTGCAGGTAATATTGAATCGTGGGTCAGTTGTCTCAATCGGATCAACGGTAAGCTGTGGCGTAGGGCGCACATCGAATGTTACCGTAGCATCTTTATAGCATCCACTGGTTGCGGCCGGATTGAGAACACGTACATATACCGGCAACGCATCGGTAAGGGTATAGGCTGTAATTTGCGCAGGAGGAATCTGTGATCCTGCAAAATCATTCTCATCGGTAAACCAGGTATAGGTTACACCCGGTTCAGTGCTGACCTGCGTATGATACGAAGTAAGATCTTTAACAACTGTATTACCTCCATATCCATCCGAACATGCTGTCTCATTCAGCGGACTTGTTATAGCCGGTGATGGTCTTACTGTAACCGTAATATACTCTGCAGGCCCGCTACATACGGGTGACGAAGATGGATTGGTTGCCCGCACTTCATATACCACGCTGCCTACCATGAGACTGTTGTTTACAAGTTTGTCGGTAATAACGTTGGTTGTTGAACCAGTAGCTCCGGTTATATTTCCATTTACCTGAGACACAGTCCAGACAAAGGTTGCGTTGTTAACGTTCACGGATGTGAGCGGTATATTTAATACATCGCCACTACATACCGGAGGCAACGCAACCGGTGTTACCAGCGGCTTACGCTGAATCGTTATCACCACCGGCACAGCGGGATTTCCGTAACAACCCGTAGTAGAATTATAGGGACGAATGTTATAGGTTACCGTTGCATCGCTGCCAGTAATATTTTCCCAGCGGTGGTTATAAATAATATCCGGATTATATAGTGTTGCTCCGGTTGGCGGTAGTGGTGTGAGCGGTGTCAGTACTGCGGCATTATATACTATAGATTCGATGACAAATTTATCAGCCGGTAAAAATCCGATGGCTGACTTCAACGTAACTTCTATCGGACTATCGCTACATACTGCTTTGCCTAGTGTTACATCCATCACAGGCTCCGCTTTTATATCCAGCGTTATACTCTTCTCCTCCCCTACGCAACCTACAGCACTGATCGGCTTGACGCGGTATAACAAAGACAGAACCGGTGCGATGGTTTGATTCTTATAGCTGTCATTTGTAATACCGGTTGGCGCCAGTACCCCTTGCGTTGGTCCGCTCACGGGAGTTATACCCGGCAATACAGCGGGAACCTGCACATCAAATGTTGTCGCTACCACAGGACTGGTTGCATTCTCTGAAAGTATAATTCCGGTAACATCACCACTACAAATGGATGTTGTTCCATTATCCATCGTTGGTCGCTTATTCACAGCCACCGGAATTTGTGTCGGGGGTCCGGTACATCCGGAGGCATTGCTTTCGGATACTTTTACAAATACATCTTCACTCAGGAATTGTATCTGTACAACACCTGTGGTTTGTCCATCGGCTACTATACCACCACCGGGTAAACCATCGCTTTGCTTTAATACTTGCCAGTTGTAAGTTGAACTACCAGTGTTGTTCGGAGAAACTGAGAACTGATATATACCGTTCTCGCATATATCTACGTTAGGCGGAACAATCGAATATCCCTGTGGGTCATCGGATACCTGGATCGTTTTGGTAACAACATTACTCTCGCACCCGTTAACCGTTACTTTCACCGACAGATCATCGGACACAGCATTCGGGAAGCTCAACAGTATATAAAAGTCATTCGCACCACCACCACCGAGGTATTGAAACGTAGGCGGATAGGTCCATGTATAGGTTGCGCCTGCGATTTGTCCTACGCGGTATAATTCGGATCCATTCTTACACGGATCTTCTTTACCGGTAATCACCGGGTCAGCCGGCAATGGCTTCACAATCAGATTTACCTGCACAACATTGACGCAACCGGTGTGTATATTTTCAACACGCGCGAAATATATAGTATTCGCTGTAATGTCTATATCTCCCGGACTGGCCAGCGGGTTAACCGCACCTTCGGCATCCAATTGCGAACTATACCAGGTAATGGTACGATCGGCTGCCGGTAATGCGGTGATCTCGTCTCCTACCAAAGCGAGTGTAAGATCGATGTCATCCACACGACCCGTTCCTGCCGGAGCCTCTTCACAGAAGTAAAAACTTTTCGCCATTACCACAGGCTTCGGATTTACCGTAAAGTTTACTTCCTGCAGTGTATGGCAATTCAGCGGAGCCGTGGTTATATCTATTACCCGTACAAAGAGTTTATCGCCATCGTGAACATCCACTGTTGTTATCGGGTTGATATCGTTTACCTGATCAAATGCATTCGCATACCACTTCACTGTTCGGTCGGCAGGAGCAGCGGCACCTATAATGGCTGCATCATATACAGAGAGCGTAACATTTGTAGCGGTTAATGTACCGGCCACAGTTTCACAAAGATCACTTGGTACAGGATCGTTAGCTTCCGGCAATGGATTTACCGTAACGATTACATCATTGGTTGTAGCGGCACAAGAACCATTGGGCGGTGTCGCGAGACTCCCCATGGCGCTATATACAGTCCACGTAAACGTTGTTGTGGCCGTGAGACCTGTAACCGTTGTTGTCTCATCATTTATA
>CAMLLI010000006.1 GCA_946480685.1 uncultured Flammeovirgaceae bacterium
CCGATATATTTCTGAAATGTGAAAGCTGTCATGGCAAACGCTTCAAGCAGGAGATACTCGAAGTGGAATATAATGGTAAAAACATTGCCGATATACTCGACATGACGGTTGAGGATGGACTAGACTTCTTCCGCGACAAGAAAGCGGTATATGATAAGATCCTTCCATTGAACGATGTTGGCCTGGGCTATGTAAAGCTGGGGCAATCATCTAACTCATTAAGCGGTGGCGAAGCACAACGTGTTAAGCTTGCTTCTTTCCTTGGCAAGAATTCAACAGAAGGACATATACTTTTTATCTTCGATGAGCCTACCACGGGTCTTCACTTCCATGATATATCAAAGTTACTCAAGGCTATAAATGCGTTGGTTGATCAAGGCCACAGCGTTATTGTTATCGAGCACAACCTCGAAGTGATAAAGTGTGCAGACTGGATCATTGACCTTGGCCCTGAGGGCGGAGAGAAAAAAGGTGGCACATTGATGTTTGAAGGAACACCCGAAGAGATGGCCAAGAAAGGTAAAGGATATACTGCTGAATTTCTCAAGAATAAGCTAGCCAGCCAGCAAAAGTAATATGTGATTAAGCTGGTTTTCTGTGTCGGTGTACACAGCGATGTTCAGGTAAATTTCGTTACGGGTGCTGCAGAACAGCAATAAAAATGTTACGATATAGCTTTAACAGGTTTGTTCAGAATATGACATTATACTGTCATTCCGAACAAGCCTGTGTACAAGCCGATAACAATAGCCACAACGATTCCCAGAATCAATAGAATTTTCCGTTTCGTAAACATTGCATAAAGGGTCATGCCTTATAGACACTAAAGGTATTAAAGAGGTTGTACTCGCTAAAAATTTTTTTGACCACCCGGAATATAGCTTGATCGAAACGTACGAAAATGGAGATGAACTGTATCGGTCGTTCTGAAAAATATAGCAGCACGCGTAACTTCATCGTGCTTTCTTGTTAACTTCATTACTCCACTAATCATTTTAAAGCTATGAGAAAACCCACCCTTATCACCGTTGCTATACTGGCTATAGCTACGGCAGCCCTTGTTGCTTTCACATCAAAAGAGAAATCTGCGAGTACATCTGCAGTTGCTGTAGGTCAGCTTACCGCTAACTGGGAACGTGCAAAAGCCTACACAAAAGAATATCTGGATGCAGCCTCCGAAGAAACATTCAGCTACAAACCTACCAACGAAATGCGCAGCTTCGGTCAACAGATGATGCATATCGCTGAAGCTAACTATGGCATTGGTGCAACCGCTGTCGGTAAAGCAAGTCCCGTTGCATTTGGCCAGCTTGAAAAATCAGACAAAACCAAGAGTAAAGCTGAAGTAACAAAAGCCGTAATGGAAAGTTATGATTTTGTTATAGCCGGCATGAAAACCATGACCGACCAGCAGCTGCAAGAGATGGTAAAGGTTTTCAACTTTGATATGAACCGTGGTACTGCACTGGAGAAAGCTTTTGAACACCAAACCCATCATAGGGGACAAACTACAGTTTATCTTCGCCTAAAAGGTATTACTCCTCCCGGAGAAAAGTTATTCTGATTAAAAAATGGGCTGCCTGTCAGGCAGCCTGTTATTTTTGTAGAAAACCTTCCCTTTACCAGCATACACAGTTTTTTAACAGGAACTCTATGTCGTAGAAAGGTTTTAACTATATATACATTAAGAAAGGGAATGAGCTTTATTACAGCTATTGGAACGGCTAATCCTCCACATCGCATCAGTCAGTCAACAATTGCAAGGTTCATGGAAAAAACCATGGGCCTTGATTCTTACAACAGCCGTAAACTCCACACGATTTTTAAAGCCAGTGGCATTGATTACAGGTATACCGTATTGGAAGACTATGGAAAAGAAGATTCATTTTCTTTTTTTCCCAATGCACCCGAACGTGAGTCGTTGCCTTCTACGCAAAAGAGACTCCAGGTTTTTCAGGAACATGCCATCGACCTTAGTGTAGCCGCTGTAAAAAATTTAGAGCATAGTGCTCCTCATCTGAACCTGCAACAGATAACACATCTTATTGTAGTATGCTGCACCGGTATGTATGCACCGGGGCTTGATATAGAGCTTGTACAAAAGTTAGGTTTACCTACAACCGTGCAACGCACCAGTATAACTTTTATGGGTTGCTATGCAGCCTTCAATGCTATAAAAGTAGCCGATGCTTTTTGCAAGGCCGATGAAAACGCGCGGGTGTTGATTGTATGTACCGAACTATGCAGTCTTCATTTTCAGAAAGAAGCTACTGACGATAACTTTCTGGCCAACGCGCTCTTTGCCGATGGCGCGGCTGCTGTATTGATAGAAGGAAAAACCAACAGCACAAAACCAGCCTTAAAACTGGAAGCATTTCACAGCGATCTCGCTCCGGAAGGTAAACGCGATATGGCTTGGAGTATAGGCGATCTCGGTTTCGAGATGCGACTGTCTACCTACGTGCCTGATATAATTAAAAAGGGTATACGCACATTAACCAACCTGCTGCTGCAAAAGATAGCAGACAACGGGTCGGGTATACGCTACTATGCTATACATCCGGGTGGTAAAAAAATTCTGGAGGCTATACAGCAGGAACTGAACATTACTGAAGAGCAGAACAAACCAGCCTACGATGTTCTCAGGAATTATGGCAACATGTCATCGCCTACAGTTTTGTTTGTGTTAAACGAGATCTTTAAAACTTTAGCAATTGACGATCACAACGCTCGCATCCTGAGCTTTGCATTCGGACCCGGATTGACCCTCGAAAGTATGCTGCTGAAAATTAATATACCACATGCCTGATTTCTCCACACGATCGGAAGCTCTTGAGATAATGGACGATCTTGATTGTGCAGGAGAAGTAGTTGATCAAACACTTCGTGAGCTTGAGTTTATTAACAAGTGGCTTGGTGGTAATGCAGTAACAATAGAAGCGCTTAAAAAAATTCTGAAAAATCATGACCGAAGCAAGCCGGTTGTTATAGCAGACCTCGGCTGTGGCGGTGGCGACATGCTTCGGTTAATATACCATTGGGCTAATCGCAATCAGGTACAGGTAAAGCTTATCGGCATTGACGCAAACCCCAACATCATACGTTTTGCCCGACAGAATATACAAGATATACCGGCCATAGAATTTGCAACGCTTGACATCTTCTCGGATGATTTCCGGAAAATGAGATTCGATGTTGTGATTGGTACACTGTTCTATCATCACTTCAGTAATCTTCAATTAAGCGAATTCTTTCGCCAGCTTCACAGGCAATGCAACATCGGTTTTATTATTAATGATATTCACCGGCATCCGTTGGCATACTATTCTATAAAGCTGTTAACAAAACTTTTTTCGAAGTCTGCTATGGTAAAATACGATGCTCCTCTTTCGGTTTTGCGCGCGTTCACCAAAAATGAATTACGCGATGTTCTCACCAATTCCCGCACTGTATTTAGCATCACCTGGCGATGGGCTTTTCGCTGGCAGGTAATTGCCATAAGCCGTTGAATAAATAATGTTTTCTTTCTCGATCCGTTCTGTTATTTTATCACAATAATTACCCTCCATGGGTTTAACGAACCTCTCAGAAACAACTTTACGATTAGTTTATCTATATCTGGCGGAATTTACGCTGGGCATTATTCTCTTTTTCGTATTCCGTTACTTCGGCATTCTCTACAGAAGAAGGTTTTTATATACCTGGGCGTTAAGCTGGCTGGCGTTTACCATATATATAGCAGCGACCTGTGTTGTAACGGCATTCTTTATGCAGAGCCAGTCTACCACGCGTCTTGTCTTCAGCACGCTTGCGCAAATGAGTTGCTTCCTGCAAATTATCTGGATTCTTCGGGGTGCCTATGAACTGGTAACCGAGAAAGCTTTTAACCGGAGAAAATTCAAAGCGCTTCTCATCATCTGTTTCTTTGTGTCGCTTATCTCGGTAATTGCTTTCAGCCAAACGGTAGAAGATTCTATGCTCCGATATTTACTTCGCGTTGGCAGTCGAACATTTGTGAGTGGTGCGGGGTTTCTGATCGCGGGCATTGTCGTATTGCAAAATAAAAAGTTCTCCAGAGGATTTGGACAACGCATATTATCCATCACATTTATACTCTACAGTATCTACCAGTTATACTACTGTCTCATTGTGATCATCAACGTGTGTGGTACCGAAATGCAGGTTCCTAATTTTTATGGTGTAGTTGACCTGTTGCTGATTTCGATGATGGGCATGAGTATGATTATGTGGCTGCTGGAAGATGAACGTACTCGTCTGGATAAAGCCAACAAAGAACTCGATCGTTTTCTCTACAGTACCTCGCATGATTTGCGTGCTCCCATTGCATCTATACTCGGCCTAACCTATTTGGGCAAAATGGAGTTTGAAGAAGAACGCGCACGCACCTTTATGGATATGATTGAAGAGCGGGTAAAGAAACTCGACATGGTGATTGGCGATATACTCAGCTTGTCGCGCAGTAAAAAGATGGATGTCAAGATAGAGAAGATAGACTTCAAGGATCTGCTGGACAACTCCATAACGGACATAAAATTCAACAAGGGTGCTTCGGCTATATCACTGGATTATACACACGATGCGAGTCATGTACTGTCATCGGATTTTAACCAGATGAAAATCGTGTTGAATAATTTACTGGCGAATGCTGTGAAGTATCACAATCTCGATCAGCCCAATCCTTTTATACGGGTTTTATTCCATCGCGAGAACGATGTAGTAAAGATTGCTATTCAAGACAACGGTAAAGGTATAGCAGAAGCCAATCTGCCGAAGATATTTGAAATGTTTTACCGGGCATCGCTTGATACTGAAGGTACCGGGCTCGGACTATATATCGTTAAAGAAGCACTCAGCAAGATACACGGAACGATAGAGGTGAAATCAGAGCTTGGTACCGGGAGTACCTTCACCATTATACTGGAGAATGCGTAAGTGATATATATACTTACGCACCCCCGAGTTTTTTATTTGTAGTGTTTCAACCGAACAATCTCTTCCTTCTTCAGGAAGCGCCACTCGCCACGGCCCAGATCTTTTTTATCAAGACCGGCATATACCGAGCGGTCAAGTTTTACCACCTGGTATTCCATTGATTCAAATATTCTCCGCACAACGCGGTTCCAGCCTATATGTATCTCCAGGCCAACAGTTTTCTTGTCATCGGAAATTATAGCGATATCGTCTACCACAACCTTGCCTTCTTCCAGTTGTATACCACCCTCCACTATTTTCTCGAAGTCAGCTTTGGTTAACGGGCGATCAAGTTCAACCTTGTATATCTTTTTCACATTATACGAAGGGTGCATCAGCTTGTCGGCCAGGTCACCATCGTTGGTGAGCAGTAGCAAGCCCGTTGTATTTCGGTCAAGTCGTCCTACCGGATATATACGTTCTTTTACTTTACTGCCAATCAGGTGCATTACCGTGTTGCGTTCCTGCGGATCAACCGTGGTGGTAAGATAACCTTTTGGTTTGTTCATCAGGATATATACCGGCTTCTCTGCACGCAGCACTTTACTTTCGTAACGCACTTCATCACCAGGATTTACTTTATACCCAAGCTCCGTAATGGTTTTGCCATTTACCGAGATAAGTCCCATGGTAATAAGTTCATCCGCTTCGCGTCTGGAGCAAACACCACTGTTCGCTATATACCGGTTAAGACGTACTTTGCTGGTTTGTGCGGGAGCCTGCTCTTCTTCCTGATCGAAACTCTTGCGTTCGCCGGAAACTTTTCGTTTGCTGGTAAAACCTCTTGGTTTTTCATCTGCTTCATCAAACGATCTTCTTGCTCCGGGTTTTTTAAAGGGACGCTCGTTGCCTTCATCCGAAAATCTTTTCTTGAACGGTCCTTCTCTGCGTGGTGGTTTATCAGAAGATGTTTTACCGCCTGCACGCGGTGAAAAACTTTTACGAGGCGCAGCATCATCTTCTCTTCTGGAGTCTGAAGACTTGTCTGCACTCTTGAAAAACTTTTTACCGGGTTTTGAAAATGCACTTCCGGAACGGCTGCGTCTTTCACCGAACTCTTCGTTCGATTTACGAAATGGTTTGTCTTCAGATTGATCTCTGCCAGATTTCGCATAGCCTCCCCGTGATGCGCCATCACTCTTGAAAGTCTTACGAGGTCTGCTGCTTCTTTCGTCAAACGAATCGCCTGACTTACGGAATGATCTGTCGGATGATTCGCTTCTATCAGATTTCTTATAGCCTCCCCGTGGAGCACTATCGCTTTTGAAAGTTTTGCGCGGTCTGCTTCCTCTTTCATCAAATGAATCGCCCGACTTACGAAACGATTTACCGGATGATTCGCTTCTATCAGATTTCTTATAGCCTCCTCGTGAAGCGCTATCGCTTTTGAAAGTTTTGCGCGGTCTGCTTCCTCTTTCATCGAATGAATCGCCCGACTTACGAAACGATTTGCCGGAAGATTCACTTCTATCAGATTTCTTATAGCCTCCGCGAGGAGTGCTATTGCTACTGCTCTTAAAAGTTTTACCAGGTCTGGATGCATTGCTCCGGGCTCCTGATCTCCCGGATGAGTTACTCTTGTTGCGGCTGGACATCTGTTTCTTTTAAGTCGGTATTTTCCCCTATGGTACTGGTTGTATCTGTTTCGGTTGTAAATTCTTTTGGAACCGGAAGTTCGTTGAGGTCATTGATCCCGAAGTATTCCATGAATTTAGGTGTAGTGCCGTATAGCATCGGACGGCCAATGGTATCGGCCTTGCCGGTTATCTCGATCAGATTTTTATCGAGTAATTTTTGCACGGCATAGTCGCAGTTCACACCGCGAATATTTTCAATCTCTGTTTTTGAGATCGGCTGTTTATAGGCAATGATGGAAAGTGTTTCCATCGCTGACGTTGACAATCTCTTTTTGGATTGTTGCTTCAGCATGATACCAATGCTTGCCTGGTATGCGGGCTTGGTAAGAAATTGATAGCCTCCGCCTGCTTTGTAAAGCTGAAAGGAATATTCCTCGGCGGTATATTTCTCTTCCAAACGCTGAAGTGCTCCTGCTATATCTTCATCCGGAACTTCGGCATTAAACATTTCAGAGAGACAGGTTTTGATATCAATAACTTTTATAGGGTTTGGCGAGCAAAAGATTAACGCCTCTATATGATTCTGTAGAAAGTCCACGGTGTTCTGTGTTTGTTATTAAAGATAACCCAAAAAAATTGTTCAGAGACAAAAATCCCCTCTGGTGTTGAGGGGAAGCTTTTGTTAATCCTGTTGCATCATTTTCGCTTCGATCGACTGCGTGGTGTGTGGCACCGCTATCAATCTTTCTTTCGGGATCAGCTTTCCGGTTACGGAACATATTCCATAGGTACCGTTCTTGATCCTTACCAGTGCGTTCTCTAGGTTGGTTATATACTTTTGCTGACGTGCTGCGAGCTGACTGAGGTTTTCTTTCTCTGCAGTTTCTGCTCCGTCTTCCAATACTTTTGTATTTCCGCCTGAAGTGGCATCTGTTCCCTCATCGTTGTTACGGTTGAGAGTATCTTTCAAAATCTTGTACTCCTCTTTCGCTTTATCAAGTTTACGGTTGATTAGTCCTTCAAACTCTTTCAACTCTTCTTCTGAATAGCGTGTTCTTTCTTCACTAGATGCTACACCTTGTGCAGGCTTGTGAGCAATCGGTCTCTGGTTCGGCACTGGAAAAATATTTAATTGTGGTGGTGCAGGTTTAGCAGCAACCGGAGTTGGTTTAACGGGTGTTTCCACCTTCTCTACTTTCTTAGGTGCTACGGTTTTTTCAACCTTCACAGTATGTTCTTCTTTCTTCGGGGCAACTGCTAACTTTTTAGCGGGCTCTTTTTTAGGGGCCTCTTTTTTGGCAGCCACCGGTTTTTTAGGTGCTGGCGTTGCTTTTTTGGGAGCCGCTTTCTTAGCAACAACTTTTTTGGCGGGTGCCTTTTTAGCTTTTGCCGGAGCCGCTTTTTTTACTTTAGCTGTAGGTTTCGCTTTTGCAGCTTTTTTAGCCGGTTTAGCGCTGGTCTTTTTATTCTTAGCCATATGGTGTTTGCCCGTTTGGTAAAAGATGCGCAAAATTATGCGCTCACGCCCGAAAACAAAAAATATTATACAATTAATTCCCGAATCGCAGTATAATAGCAATTCCCTACCTTTCCTAATTATTAACCCAAGCTTTATGAGATTTTTTTTACTTTTTAGTTTACTCGCTATAGCTGCTTCCTGCAGTAAAAAGCCAGACGAACGTGTTGCCGATAAATCCGCAGGTCCTATAACGCTGGTTATACACGGAGGTGCCGGCACTATCAAGCGCGAGAACATGACGCCTGAGCGCGAGCAGGCTTATCACGCAGCGCTGCAACAAGCGCTCGACAGCGGATATACCGTACTGGCGCGCGGTGGAAAAAGTCTCGATGCCGTTATTGCTGCTATCAAGGTGATGGAAAACTCTCCGTTGTTCAATGCGGGTAAAGGAGCAGTATTCAACAGCGAAGGCAAGAATGAACTGGATGCTTCCATTATGGATGGCAGTAATTTAATGGCGGGTGCTGTTGCCGGAGTTACCACGATCAAAAATCCTATCACGGCTGCATACGCAGTAATGACTAAATCAGAACATGTAATGATGATTGGCGATGGCGCTGAAAAATTTGCGCGCGAGCAGAATCTCGAGATCGTTGATCCTTCTTATTTTTTTGATTCGCTTCGTTACAAGCAATGGATCAAAGCAAAAGAAGCAGAAGCAGATCGCGAAGCATCCCTTATCGATCCTTATATCAAAGACAAAAAGTTTGGAACGGTAGGTGCAGTAGCGCTCGATCAATATGGAAATATAGCGGCCGGTACTTCTACCGGCGGCATGACCAATAAGAAATACGGACGCGTTGGCGATGCTCCCATTATAGGCGCAGGCACGTATGCCGATAATGCGTCATGCGGTGTATCAGCAACGGGATGGGGTGAATATTTTATAAGGCTGGCAGTAGCACATGATATAGCTTCACTTGTGAAATATACCAACCTGTCGTTACAGGAGGCAGCCGATAGTGTGGTGATGAAGAAGGTTCCGCATCTCGGTGGTGATGGTGGAATTATAGCGCTCGACCGGCAGGGCAACATTTCGATGACGTTCAACACAGAAGGTATGTACAGAGGCTATATCCAGAAAAAAGGCGAAGGCAAAACGTTTATCTATAAAGACTGATATACCTATATAAACAAGAATGTCAGACTCTCGTCTGACATTCTACACTCAACACCATATACTATCTCTATCTATCGTACTGGTATTACCATTCGGCATATACTCTCCCGTGTGGTCTCTTCTGTTCCAGGTACTGTGGAAAGTCATCGTTGTAATAATCAACATCCACGCGTGATGCACGGTATATATCTACATGATGCATGCGTATAGGTCGCTCAACACTTACCGTCCAGTTTCTACCGGAGAATGAGATGAACACCTGACGATCACAATCATAGTATACATCATAATCACGATAGTAAACGTAACGAGGGCGGTCGTGATGATGGTGATGTACCACTACCCTGCGCTCTACCGGAGCCGGACGATGGTGGTATACATGCACTACTTTTTTATGATCGTGGTGGTGATGATGACCATGATTACGATCTCTGTCCCTGTAATCTTTACTATGTCCGTTGCCATTACCATGCCCATGACCTCTTCCTCTACCATCGTTATCACGATCACGATCACGGCCTCTGTGTTGCGCCTGTGCAGTAGTTACTGCAGCCAGTAAAAACAATACCATTGTTACCTGTAAACCTAATCTAGTTTTCATAAAGCAGGTGGTTTAATACCCTGCCTGGTATAGGGCAAACGCAATGCCAAACCAGTGGTGTACCATAAAGTAGCTGTAGATGAATCGTTTAGCGCAATCCGAACCGCATCAGCGTCATTTTTTAAGCGTGCTCAGGTATTCAACCAGGTTAATCAACTCCTGCTCCGTCATGGTTGCCTGCAGATTTGATGGCATCAGCGAGCTTTCCAGTTTTGTGCGCGAGAGTATATTTTCTTTCAACACGGTTTGCTGGTTGTTCATATACTGCACATCGATCTTGTCTTCTGTTTCTGAAATGATACGTCCGAATGCAGAAGAGCCATCTGTCAATTTTATACGCCACCCTTCGTATCCAAAACTTATTCCCTGGTCAGGATAAAGTATCGCTGTATAAATAGCTTCTTTCGGAAGTTTATCGCCGATCTCGCTCAGGTCAGGACCAAAGTCTACACCTTCGTTATTCAGGCGATGGCAACTGCTGCATATAGTCTTGAATACATCTTTACCTTTTACTGCATCGCCTGTCTTATCGACCAGTACCGATACCGTTGGAAGCGATGTTCCTTCCTTACTTCCGGGAAGGCGGAGATATTTAGCAGCCTCTTCACGTAATGTAGCACGCCATGCCGTTTGGAAAACTCCAGCAGCAGCAGCCTGCAAGGTAATGGGTATCTTTTTTTCTTTTGCCAGCAGCAACAAACGGTCTTCCGATTCCCACGGACCACCAAATGTTTTTACGGCAAGTTTACGCAGCTCCATTTCCTTTGATGTATCCATCATTACCCTTTCCATGATGGCGATCGTTTTCTTTTCATACATATAGGGCCACAACGCTTTGATCATCGCTTGCCCTTCATCGCGATTGCGTGAGCTCAGAACTTTATCGATCAGGTCTGTGCGATTCCAATCAAGCAACGCTTTTATAGCTTCTTTACCTTTAGCACTATCCGGGTAATGTATACCGATTTGCAAAAGCTCGTCAGCATGGTTCTGCAGTTTGAATAACGACACGAGCTCTACATATTGAAGCTCACCTTTATACTGCTTCAGCACATTGTTAAGCGCTGCCATAACCGGCGGAGTCATTTTCAGTTTCGAAGCATCCATGTGTTTTAATGCATAGAGCACTTTATCACCTTGCGTTTGCTGTACAAGCTGCGTGAGCACCGTTTGTTTGGATGGATCTTTATGAAAATCGAATGCCCTGTAATAGCGCAGCATTTCTTTTTCATCAGACGTTTTGATCAATTCCGCCAACAGCGGCATAGCATATTTACTCCTGCTGCGCCATACTATATCTCGGTTGGCAGCGGTGTTCCAGTCTTTGCCAACTTTTTGTTTCCAGGTGTTAAAGTATAGATCTTCTGTTTCGGCTGCACCAATCCCCAACGCTTCCAGGTACCATCGGTCGCTTCCATTATACTGCAATGCCAGTTGCGTCCACATCGCTGCTGCCTGCGGAGTAGCGTTACCGCGAAGTGCAAGGGCAACTTCTCTCCTTACCTGAGCCGAAGAATCATTCACAAGTTTGGCAGCGACAGGAAGTATATCTTTCTTCAGAAGTTTTGCAATGCGAATAGCTTCGATACGAATGTTGCTTTCCATGTCGGCAACGGCTTGTTCAAGGTATATATCCGTCTTGTCGGGAAGCCGTGTCAGCAGCCAGAGCGCCTGCGCACGATGTCTTACGTTATCGGAACTCCATAGTTTTACAAGAGCCTGTTCCGCCTGGTCACCAAATGATGCCAGTGCATTCCAACCTATATATCGTGTTGCTGCGTTGGGGCTTAGCAAGGCTTGCACAGCACCTTCAGCCGTTGAGACATTCGGAGGAGATATAGTATATCCTGATTTAGGTTTGGCGATGCGATATATTCTGCCGCGATCAACATCCGCTACCTGGTGGCCGCCTACACCGGGGTCATACCAGTCTGCTACAAACAGCGAGCCATCAGGCGCAACTGTAACATCTGCCGGACGAAACCACTGATCATTTTGTCCTTCAAGTATATTTACTATTTCTGCTTTATAACCGGCACCATCATTTGATATGGTATACGATCGCACTACATTATGACCAGGCTCTGCATGAATGAGCTGCCCCTGAAAAATCTGCGGAAGCATACTACCTTCATACATCGTTATACCGGTGGGAGAGCCCGCTCCGGTCTGCAACAGGTTGGGCACTACACCCGGGTCGTTCAAATGCCAATGACGAAAAGGTATTTCTGTCTCTGCATTGGTACGTCTTTTATACCAGCTTGCTCCGGTCACCTCATCTTTATACCCGAAGTTGCCTTGCTCCATTACATAGTTTATTCGGGTGGCTTTATTACCATCGTCATCATTATCAGATTGCCACACCGTGCCGAAAGGGTCAACGGTTAATTCATAATTATTCCTGAAGTTATTGCCGATCACCTCAACACCACTGCCATCCAGGTTGCAACGTAGCGCCATACCATCACGATAAGGTTTTCCATTAGCGACAACTTTGTTTCCATGTATATCCGTTACGGTATCACCTTTTGCATCAACCAGCAACACACCTTCGTTGCCCATGTTGAAATATAGTCTGCCGTCTGGTCCGAAGAGAAACGCATGTATAGCATGATCGTGCTGAACACCTTTTATACCCTGAAACAGAATTTCTTTTTTCTCGGGAACATCGTCACCATTCTCATCTGTGAAAACAAAAACGTTCGGGCTGCACGACACAATCACTTTGTTACCCAGCACACATATACCGAGTGCTGCATTTACATCAGTGCCCTGGTAAAATACTTTACTGCTATCGGCCTTGCCATCACCATCGGTATCTTCCAGGATCATGATACGATCGCCTTCTTTCTTTACAGGATTTTTAGGATTGTATTGATTGCGATAGTTGTAAGCTTCACAAACCCACACGCGACCGCGCGCATCGATGTCCATGTTAGTAGGATTGCTGAACATCGTTTCCGAAGCAAACAGCGTTACTTCCAGTCCATTATATACTTTCAGATCAGCAAGAGAAGCTTCCGGAGAATGCTCTTCTGACTGCGAATGTTTTTTGGAGCATGCTGTAAACATGATCAGCACGACAGCCGCGATAATGCGTGTGGCAACTTGCATGAGGTAAAGGTTTCGTCAGGTTGGAGAATATATTCTAGCGTTCTTTCTCTTTCGAGACATCGGTGAAAAAACTGTTGAAAATCGAAAGTACAATGCTGAACGCAAGCGCCCACCAGAACCCATCCACACGAAAACCGGGCACGAGATAATCTACCAGCATAATGATCAGCGCGTTGATCACAAGTAAAAATAAACCGAGGGTAAAAATGGTAATGGGAATTGTGAAAATAATGAGTACCGGTTTTACAATCATGTTGGCCAGCGCAAGCACCGCTGCCACCAGCAAGGCATAACCATAATGCTCTACGTGTACACCTTTCATGAGGTATGCCGTTAATAATACTGCTACACCGGACAAGAGAAATCGGACTATTCCGTTCATTTTTAAAGAATTAAAATTTGATTGAATTTCTGCTTTTACCTTAACAAGTCAAACTTTAAATTTCGACCATGTACGCGATTGTTGATATTGAGACGACCGGAGGATATGCGGCAAACCATCGCATTACAGAAATTGCTATTTTCCATCATGACGGAATCCAGATCACGGAAACCTTTCATACATTAATAAATCCCGGTCGCGACATTCCATATTACATCACAGGGCTTACTGGAATTTCAACGGAGATGGTGCTCAACGCTCCTACTTTTGAAGAAGTTGCTGAAGAAATTTTCAACTTCCTGGACGGAAAGGTTTTTGTAGCACACAATGCGCACTTCGATTATTCTTTTTTAAAACGCGAATTTGAACTGACCGGAATTAACTGGCAGGCCAAAAAGTTATGCACCGTTCGGTTGAGTCGTAAAATTATACCCGGACTTCGTTCTTACAGTCTCGGAACATTGTCGGAGAGTTTAGGTATAGAGATTATGAACCGGCACCGCGCCAATGGCGATGCACACGCTACGGTTAAGATCTTTGATCAGTTGTTAAGACGCGATCGCGATAATTATATAGCAAAAGCGCTGAAGAAAAATTCCGGGGAAACTATACTTCCACCCAATCTCCCGAAAGACGAATTCGATCGTCTGCCAGCATTACCAGGGGTATATTATTTTCACAACGCACGCGGTCAGGTTATTTATGTTGGCAAGGCTATTAACATAAAGAAAAGAATTGCTGGCCACTTTACGGGCGAAGCGCGTGAGTGGAGTCGCTCGAAAATCAGAAATGAAATTCATCACATCAGTTACGAATTAACCGGCAATGAACTGATTGCATTGATACTCGAGTCGCAGGAGATACGAAGATTATGGCCGAAGTATAACCAGGCACAAAAGTATAGGGTTGAAGAGTGGGGAATTTTTGATTACGAAGATCGCAATGGCTACCTGCGCTTCTCGGTAAATATAGTAACAAAGGGTTCGCATCCGCTGGTACGTTTCAGCTCGAAGGGAGAAGCCTGGAATTTTCTGTGGGAAAAAGTTCGTGAGTTTGATCTCTGTCCTAAGTTATGCGGGCTTCAGGTTGCCAAAGGATTATGTTTTAATTACCAGACCGGCGAATGCCACGGTGCCTGCGAAGGTGTTGAAACTGTGAAGCGCTATAACAAGCGTATACAGAAAGCTATCGATACCTTTAAAAGTACCGGAAGTTCTGCCGCTATTATTGGTAAAGGAAGAAACATTGATGAGCAATCGCTCGTGCTGGTGGATAAAGGAACGTATTGTGGCTTTGGCTATTTCAGTAAAGATATATCTATTTCAGACTTTGAGTCTGCCCGCACGTATGTACGCTCCAGCACCGAAACACCTACCGTGCAGAATCTTATTAATTCCTATCTTACAAATCCGCGCGGTGCAGAAGTTGTATTATTTTAACACCGTTATGAGGCAAGCATTATTTTAGTATATATATAGCTTTGTCTCTAGTGTGATAATTGATTGTAACATCCCCCTGTAAACTCTGTATGAATAAACACACATTACTTGTATCGCTGCTATTGGTCTGCCATTTTGTTTTTGCCCAGAAAAAAGCAGAGACGGCTTTTATACTTGAAGAAAGAGATCTTATACCAGAAGGCATCGCATACGACCCCACCGAGAAAGCATTTTACCTTAGCAGTATATATAAACGCAAAATTGTAAAGATCACTTCCGATGGTAAAGTGAGCGACCTGATCCCGACCGGAGCCGATGAGATTGAACAGGTTCTCGGCATGAAGGTAGACGCACGCGGTTTACTATGGGCCTGCAACAACACACCGGAACATGACACGGTGCGGAAAATTTCCAATGTGCATGTATATGATCTTCGCACAAAAAAAATGGTAAAGCGTTTCAAGCTTGAAGACGACAACCGCCATTTGTTCAATGATATATATATTACCAAAGCAGGCGATGTGTTTGTTACGGATACACATGCCGGTATGGTATGGCTAGTGCGCAAAGACAGCAAGACGCTGGAAGAATTTACCAAACGCGGCAGTGTTCCCTTTGCCAACGGCATTACGGCCACGCCCGATGAAAAATTTCTGATTGTAAGTACCGGTGGTGTACAGGGCGTTGTACGCGTTGATGTGGGTACCAAACAAATTTCATCCATTCCCAACGACCGCTATATGGTGATGGGATATGATGGCCTGTATCAATACAACAACACGTTGATCGGAATACAGAATACATTCTTCCCGGAGTCCATTCAAAAAGTAACATTAAATGCAAGCAGCGATCGCGCAGAACGAATAGATTTTCTGTGTGATCGCGATCCTAAATTCAATGCACCCACTACAGGTGTTATTGTTGGCGATGAGTTTTACTTTATAGCCAACAGTCAGTTACTGCAGATCATTGGCGGTAAAGGAAAAATTAAAGACCCGGCCACGCTCCAGGAAACCATTATCATGAAGATAAAATTATGAGCGATGGCTTTAACAATCCGATCGATACTGTAATTTGCCATTAAACTCAATAACCGGAACATGATTAAAGAATACATTTCATCTAACAAGGATCGTTTCCTGTCTGAACTTTTTGATTGGCTTCGCATTCCATCCGTTAGTGCAGACAGTCGTCATAAAGGTGATGTGCGTAAGGCAGCAGAATACCTGAAAGAAAAACTTTCAGCTGCAGGCGTTGATAAAGTTGAAATCTGTGAAACAAAAGGGCACCCGATTGTATATGCAGAAAAAATTGTCAACGCGTCATTACCTACCGTTCTTGTATATGGCCATTATGATGTACAACCCGCAGACCCGATCAACCTGTGGGACTCTCCTCCTTTTGAACCTGTCATAAAAGATGACAAGATCTTTGCACGTGGTTCGTGTGATGACAAAGGACAGGTATATATGCACGTGAAAGCATTTGAGACCATGATGAAATTAAACCTGCTGCCCTGCAACGTAAAGTTTATGGTAGAAGGTGAAGAAGAAGTCGGCTCTGATAACCTGGGTACTTTTGTAAAAGAAAATAAAGCAAAGCTGAAAGCAGATATCATCCTCATCTCCGATACTGCGTTGATCTCGCTGGAGCATCCGTCCATTACTACAGGTCTTCGCGGACTAAGCTATATGGAGGTTGAAGTAACCGGACCAAACCGCGATCTTCATTCAGGAGTATATGGCGGTGCTGTTGCAAACCCGATCAATGTATTATGCAGCATGATCGATTCACTGCACGATGAGAACGGAAGAATTACTATACCCGGCTTCTATGATAAAGTTGCCGAGCTTACTGCTGCCGAACGCGAAGCATTGAACAAAGCGCCTTTCGATCTGAAAGAATATAAAGATGAGTTGGGCATCAACGAAATTAAAGGTGAAAAAGGATATACTACCTTGGAGCGAACCGGTGTACGACCAACGCTCGATGTGAATGGTATATGGGGAGGCTATACCGGTGAAGGTGCCAAGACGGTGTTGCCATCCAAAGCGCATGCTAAAATTTCCATGCGACTTGTTCCTAACCAGGTGAGTGCAGAAATTACAGAGCTGTTCACCAAACATTTCCAATCTATAGCGCCACCGTATGTAAAAGTAAAAGTGATGGCGCATCATGGTGGTGAACCTGCTGTTACACGCACGGATTCGGATGCATATAAAGCTGCCAGCAAAGCCTTCGAAGAAGTTTTCGGAAAAACTCCTATACCCACACGTGACGGAGGAAGTATACCGATTGTTGCATTGTTCAAACGCGAGCTGGGCTTGGACACTGTGTTGATGGGCTTTGGTTTAGACAGCGATGCCATCCACTCGCCCAACGAGCACTACGGTGTACATAATTTCCTGTTAGGTATAGAAACCATCGTTGCTTTCTACAAGCAATTCGCGAAGAAGTAGGATATATTATTATACATATACAGATGTATATAAAGACACGAGCCACAAACTCGTGTCTTTTGTTTATACTAAAACAAGCTGAGGTTACCGCCTCTTCTGAATTTGGTAAGATCGATGGCCGGTAACGTTTTGTTGCCAAAGTATTTTTTCTTCGAAATGGTAAAGAGCTGATGTATAGCTTCAGCAAAATTACCTTCACCACTCATGCGTCTGCCAAATTCAGAGTCGTTTACATTGCCACCATGCAACTCAC
>CAMLLI010000007.1 GCA_946480685.1 uncultured Flammeovirgaceae bacterium
CTGGGCACCGGTGCGATCTATGAAAATAACATAGCCTCTCCGCTCCAGGTAAGCAAGGGACATATACTATATGATGCTTCTAAAAAATGGGAGTTAGATGATTTGTTAAAGTAAACTTGAAAAACGATCAGTTTACAGCGCGTGCGTAGTCGGCCAACGTAGTGGCTGGACGCCCGAGTGTATTCCAGGATTCTTCGGCTTCGAATTTCTCCGGATAGTTATTGAGTGCTTCAATGATGTGGTGCCCGTAGTTAACGGTATTACTGAAGAGCCCGACAAACTTCAGTACGGCAAGAGGTGCGCGTGATATCGTCAGCTTTGTGCCCGTATAGGTATCGATAAAAACTTTGGCGGCTTCATCAGCTGTATAGCCTTCCGGGCCTTGTACGATATACTCTTTGTTCTCATTCTTCAATACTTCGAAGGAACGGGCCACCCAGCGGCCATAATCTTTACCGGCAATGAAATACATTTTATGATGAGACGTACCTGCTAGTAAAATGCGATTACCTCGCCGATAGGTTGTCATGAAATTTTCCATGAACGTGGAGGGGTAAAATATAGTATACGGTATACCCGATGCTCTGATTTTTTCGAGCGCTTCTTTCTTCAGATCGAACACCCACCAGTGGAAACCATTCATGCCCTGGTAATTCATAACCACCGAACTGATGATGGCAATACGTTTGATGTTATTCTTCTTCGCTGCTGCTAGAATATTATCGATGCCTTCGCGTTCGGCATGCCAGGCATGTTTACTATCGGCCAGGTTTAAGTTCAGGTTAAGATATATACCGTCCTGATCTTTCAAGGCGATATCTACATCGTGAACGTTCCGCAGATCACCGGTGCAATAGCGAATGCCTGCCGGTAACAGCTTGCGTGCTTTGGCCTCATCGCGAACCATTGCTGTAACTTCGTGGTCTGCATCATACAACGCCTGCACTACCGGTCGCCCGATCATGCCTGTGCCTCCGATGACAGCGATCTTCTTCACGGCTGGATCAGATGGCGTTCGATGCAGTTAAGATTACAGGAGCACCATCCGTGATCAGTATTGTATGCTCATGTTGGGCAACAAAACTTCCATCGCCTGTTATTAATGTCCAACCATCGCCTTGGTCTTTTGCGTAGCTTGCCTTCGTAGAAATGAAAGTCTCAACGGCTACAACAGAATTTTTTCGGAAGCGCCCTGTATTATACTTATCGTAGTAACAGGGGATTTCATTGGGGGCTTCATGCAAACTTCGCCCGACACCGTGCCCTACGAGATTACGAATTACTTTATACCCTGCGCGTTTTGCTTCGGTCTCGATCAGTAAACCAACCTCTGCAATCTTTACTCCGCCTCGTATATGTTGCAATGCTTTCGTAAGAATGCTGCGCGATGCATTCACCAGTTTACCGTGCTGGTGTATATCGTTGCCTAACACAAATGAACCTCCATTATCAGCCCAGTATCCGCCAAGCTCGGCTGATACATCGATGTTGATGAGATCGCCTTCTTTCAGAATCTTCTTTGCAGAAGGTATACCATGCGCAACTTCATGATTCACACTGATGCAGGTCCACCCCGGAAAACCATAGGTGAGGCGAGGAGCAGAGCGCGCACCTAACTGCTTCAGTATATTTCCCCCGTACTCGTCAAGCCCCAGTGTCGACATGCCGGGTTGTGCATATTCACGCATCATACGGAGTGTTGTACCGACAACTTCACTGATCTTTTTAATTCCCGCAAGGTCGCTTTGAGATTCGATAGACATAGTAAGAGATTTTTATATATACTTTTTAACGTCATCAGCAGAAATCTCGTCTCCGCTCATAATGACCAACCGTTCTACAACGTTGCGCAGTTCGCGAATGTTTCCGGTCCAGTTGTGATCTTTTAATTGAGCAAGTGCTTTCGCCTGGATCGTTTTCTTTTTCGCGCCATATTCATCTGCTATATCCAGCAGAAATTTATCCACCAGCAAGGGTATATCTTCTTTACGATCGTTCAATGCCGGTACCTTAATTACAATAACGCTCAACCGGTGGTATAAATCTTCGCGAAAACGACTCTCTTCAATTTCCTTGCGCAGATCTTTATTGGTAGCGGCTACCACGCGCACATTTACACTGATTTCTTTATCACCACCAACCCGTGTGATCTTGTTCTCTTGCAGCGCACGCAATACTTTAGCCTGTGCAGATAAACTCATATCACCGATCTCATCGAGGAACAAGGTTCCGCCTTCAGCAAGTTCAAATTTACCGAGACGTTGTTTTATAGCCGAAGTAAAAGAACCCTTCTCATGTCCGAATAATTCACTCTCAATAAGTTCAGAAGGTATAGCAGCACAATTTACTTCAACCAATGGTCCGTCTGCACGCTTACTCTTCTCGTGTATCCAGCGTGCTACAAGTTCTTTACCGGAACCATTCGGACCATTTACCAACACACGTGCATCGGTAGGTGCTACTTTTTCAATCATCTCCTTTACTGCAGCAATCGGCTCAGACTCACCGATCATATCAAACTTTTTGGAGATCTTCTTCTTGAGTGTCTTCGTTTCCTTTACCAGGTTTGTTTTGTCGAGCGCATTGCGAAGTGTGATCTCAAGTCTGCCGAGATCAAATGGTTTCTGCAGAAAATCAAATGCACCTTTCTTCACAGCCTCTACGGCTACATCAATGGTACCATGTGCTGATATAATAATAAAGTTACTGCCTATACCGGCTTCCTTAGCTTTCTCCAATACTTCGAGACCATCCATCTTCGGCATTTTTATATCGCAGATGCAAAGGTCATAATTACCTTGTTCAAGTTTTTTAAATCCTTCTGCGCCATCGGCAGCTTCCTGCACTTCATGTTCTTTCTCTTCGAGAATCTCTTTCAGTATTGCGCGGATCTTGTTGTCGTCTTCAATGATGAGAATTTTTGCCATACTTTTTAAGTTAAGCTGCGAGCTTTGAGTTTCGAGCTATGAGTTTATGAGATCCATTGCGCAGAGGGCACGAAGAAAGACACAAAGGTCATTGAGAAAAAGCTTTGTGTAACTCAGTGTCTTCTTTGTGTTCTCAGTGCAATTTGGATTTGCGCTAAAATAGATAAACCTGCCAAGCTTTCGCGGAGCAGGTTTAAAAATTAACAAGCTTGTAAGCCGGGTTCTGTCATCCCGCGTAAGCGAGAGTCCTTATCATTTATCTGTCCTCGGTTTCACAACCGGGATCAATCAGTCTACCCGCTTCGGTACGCTCAACAAGTTGAGACGTGGAACGGGCCGCCCCAACCGAAGCCTATTTGACCTTTCAACGCGTAAGGTTTACCATGCCCCCGATGTTGCCACCGGAGCGGTGAGCTTTTACCTCGCCTTTTCACCTTTTCCCTCTCCGACAAAGTCGAAGCGGGTAGTTTGTTTTCTGTGGCACTATCTGTTCCTTCAGCATTATACTAAAGGACCTTCCTGTTAGGAAGTACGCTGCCCTGTGTTGCCCGGACTTTCCTCCCTCTTGCGAGAGCGATAAGGCGGCTTGCTGGTGTAAAGTTAATCATTATCCGGTAATCGTTATCCGTTAGTAGTTATTCGTTATCCGAAAATTCATTTAGAAGAAAGGGCCAATCTCATATATGCTATATATAAGGTTACAAAACAAAGAAGACACAAGTTCGGTTAAGTTCTTGTGTCTTCTTTATGTGCTTTACGATAAAGCAAACCATGAAAGTAAAGCGGATCAGCCATATAGTATATATATAGCCGCAGTTAACGATTAACAATTAACGGATAACGCTTAACGGTCAATGAATATCCCTCCCCGTAAGCCGCATTTCATAATGATCGGCCAGCTGGGCAACTTCCTGGATCATTTCTCCAATCTGTTCCTGAGATACGGTTTCCGAAAGACACGATGCTTCTACTTTCAGGTAGCCATCTTCAATGATAAACTTGCTATAGTCAAAGCTCGCATTGCGTTCGAGCAGTGCTTTCAGATCGAGTGAAGAATTGAACTCACATACTTTCGAAGTGAAGAGTGTCTGCTCGCGACCTGATACCGGACTGGTCTGCACGCATGCCAGCACAGTTTGAAAACGACTCGTACTCAGTGGTACAACGATCACAGACTTGGTATGATCGTAGTCGGTATACTGACCACCTATATGTTCAGCGTACTGCTCAACATAATTCATAATGCCGGGTAATGTTTCTACCATATCGAGTGGGATTTAGGTTTTTGTTATACGGAAGTTAAAAAAATAGCATGGTAATTCTAAATAGACTGGGGTAATTATTTAGTACAATGAATGCCTGAAAATAAAGTATAAACGCTAAAAATGAAAGGCGTGGAAACGTGTTCCTTTCGAAGAGAACTCGAGGGCAGGTGCCGGTAACTTGATCATATTTGCAACGAAGATCAGCGTTTTAACAACCTTGGACCGCGTTCGGATGGCGGTAAGATCAAAGTCGAGTGAGATATAATATTGTCGATAAGGCGCAGCATAACCCGCCTCAATGTTCTGGCGATCGCGTGCATAGATCATTCCATCAGCACCATACCCTGCTGCCAGGTTCAGCCATTTGGGAAAGCGAATAAACTTGTCCATATCAACCGAAAGCCAATAGGTTTGTCCGTTGTAGTCTTTAAGAATCTCGCTGGTTAAACCATCACCGAGTATAGAGGGGCGTATCGTAGCATAGTCACTCCGTTGGAAGGAGAACTTCGGATATATACGTACTTCATTCCACAAACGTGTTTGTCCTAAATAGAAAGCAGCACCGGCTGCATCAGCAATCAGATCACCGGTGGAAGCGCCATACGCATCGGAGAAACCGTCAAATATTTCTACCGGTATCAATACAGCAAAGCCTGCTATAGCTCCGATGAAGTCTGCCTTACGCGCGGGTACATTACACCACTGCAAGCTGCGCGAAGTACCATAGCTCAGGTAAAACGCAGAGTAAAAATGACCAATTTTATCAACCTGTTTCCATTCGGCATTGTCATCAAAAAAACGAAACGACTGCCGGTCTGAATCTTTATACCATAAGTAGTTTAAGCCTGCAAGGGCGGTGCCATAACCTGCTATACCGGTAATAGTGACTGTGCGTAATCGCTTTTTGTTAATGGGAGGTAAGGAGTCGGTCTGTGCAAACAACCAGCATGGTAAAAGAAAAAAGATAATAAACAGGCTGTGCTTATTCCGTACCATCATCCTCTTCCTTGATTGCATCGGTGTTATTGTTTGCCTTCTCTTCCGATGAAGACTGCTGTTGCTTCTTACGCTTCTTGCGTTCTGATATCCAGAGGTCTTTGATCTCATTGAAGCTTTGCGTGTGAATGATACTCGCACCTGTTGTCATCGCAGTCTGGTTATTCACCGAACTTAATATAGGGTTTACGTTCGTACGACTATACATCTTTACCCGCAGTTTACCATCGGCCGTTAACATATAGTCAACGGTCCAGTCTCCCGCAAGACTCGATGGATTTTGTTGTGTACCTGTAGAGTTCGTAGCGTTGTTGGATGTATTATAGGTACCATCACCGGTTACACGCAAACGACCGTTGAGGAAAGTATACGACATACGAAGCTGGAATGTGTTGAAGCTCTCGGCATCCATTGACCCTATATCTACATCCACCACAAGGTCTTCATCCACCTGGCTCATCCAGTGGCTAAGCTGGTTGGAGAACAATTCACTGAGACTGTTTACAACGGACCCGCTGGTGCTCAATGATTCGGCCGGTGAGAATTTACGGAGTACAATAAGACTGAACACCTGGCGCTTTAACTCCTGCTCATCCAGTTTATTCTTGAACGCTGTAAAGAGTAAATCAAGATTTATAGCCTGCGTATTCGTCTGCACATTTTTAGGAAGATCCTTCGCGGTGATATCGAAGTTAATTTCCGGTGACATCATCGGACCATCAAGTGTAAGTAATACCATTACCGGGTACCTGCGTTGCAATTGAGGAGATTCGGTTATACTTACCGAAGGATCGTTCATGGTAACAAGCGGAGCGAACGATGCCAGCTGATTATAAGTAGCATCGATATCAACCGTAGCTTTATACGGATCACCATACCAGGTAATGCGACTTCCTTTCCTGATAATAAATTCTTTGTTGATGATGTCGTAGAGCGTAAAGTTATACCAGCCTTCGGTGAACTCGAATGGCCCAAACATATTGAACTCGCCTTTGGTATCAAGTTGCAGGCGAAGATCACCAACACCGCGTCCGCGAATGATGTCACCCGACTTCATATCAAATATAATTTCACAGTATGCATCCGGAGTTACATCCAGGTTAAGGTCGAATGAGAGACCGGTAATGTTTACTTTCTTGCGGATGTTCTGTTGAGCCGTTTTGGTATAGGTTGAGTCTTTGAAGTTAACAAACGTGATGAACTCTTTCTTGTTCACAGAGGAAGAGCCATTTAACGGTACATATATACGTGTATTCTTTTCCGTGCGGGCATTGGAAGATATACGAAGGTTCGAGAGCAGCCCGCTGAAGTTTACATCGCCGGTGGCATACGCCTGTCCGTAGAAGAGACTGTTATCTTTCATGGACGTGTTCAACACCTGGAAATTCCGGAAGTCAGCATCCATGTTGATGGCCATGTTGGAAAACGCCTGGTGTGTAATAGCTCCGTTCAGTCTTCCTTTGTTGCGTAATATATCCGTGAGCTCTATATCTTTAAAGAAGATCGATGTAGGTGTGAGACCGATGATACCGGTAAATCTATAGAGCGTTTTCAGATAGTTGATCATAATCTGGCCGTCTGATACTTGACCTTCACCGCGTATATCCGGCTCGGTAAGTTCACCGGTAATTTTAAATTCACCGGATACTGTGCCACCGATCTGTGAGAAGAATTCTTCAAGGAAAGGTTGTACAATGATAAGCTCTGCTTTGTCGAGGTTCGCTGTTAGGTTCAGCGGACTATATTCCCGCGAAGGGTTATAATCACCGGCCACGTTCACAATGCGTGTACCCATGCGATCAACAAACAGGTTAATGTCCAGCTTATGCTCCACGGTGTCCCAATGATTCTTGCCGACAACATCACCGATCAGAAAATCATCCACCTTGAAATTCTGTATACTCAGATCATTTTGAATAACGGGCTTCCGGTAAAAGTTGCTCATGTTGATATGCGCATCCGTTACACCGGCAATCTTTTTATTGGTAAGAACATTGAAGAGGGAGAGCTCGAGACTATCTATATATAGCGATATAACTTTGGAAGGATCTTTGGAAATCTTTCCATCGAGCTTGATCGATTGTTGTTCGTTCAGCAACGCCAGATTGGAGAATGTCCAATCGCTGCCGTTGATTGCTATATAGTTATCCCGTGCAAACGACCACTTGCGTTCGAGTAATTGTAACTCGGAAGGAAGCATGGATATAACCGTACTGTCTTGCTGAAAATCGACACCGCCTTGCAGACGCATATAGTTGGATTGTCCGTCATGATCAGCATCGAGTGAGAAGTCAATGTGGTTACGGTTCCAGATCGCTTCTGCCAGAAGATTTTTAGTCTGAAGATTTTTATTCAGAATCTGTTTATCAGAAGTAACGGTGAGCATCGAGAGTACACTCGTGCTGTCCGAGATCTTCGATACGGTTAACTCTATATTTGAGTTGACAAACGTTTTGCCTTCATACTTCAGCGAGTCAAATTCAGAGTATATATTGAAGATCGTTGTTCGGCCGCTGGTAAATTTACCGTCAAACCTGGTGTTGGGCGAAAGACTTAAATCAATATTGAAAAGATCGGTTATCGGTTTTATATCTTTCAGGTTGATGGCGAGTTGTGCCTGATATGATTTTGGTCTGCGTACCTTCTGACTATAGTATTCCGCGATCTGCTGTTTGTCGTTTTTCAGGTTCAACAGAATTTCTTTCACCAGTGTCTCTACATCCGAAGATATATCGGAGAAATAGTAGTCACCTTTAGCTTCTACGTCCACCAGGGTAGATTGTACCCGGAAGAGCCGGTTGCCTTTATCGCGTTGCGCATCGAGTTGTATAGCATCGAGCGAAAGTTCCTGATCTTTATATAGCACCACGAGGTTGTGTACATTCGCTGTTCCGCGAAGCGAGTCGAGCGTGAGTCCCTGTATATCGGCTTCAACGTTGGCGTGCAGAAAAAGACTGTCGCGCGACAACTTCAACCTGTGCAGGTATGCTGTATCAAGTTGTGCCTGGAACCTGATCTCGTTACGTTGGTCGCGCAGATCCATCGAACCACGCACCGTGAGTTCAAGATTAGGATCGTTGATCTTTACCAATCCCCGGAACAAACCTGTAGCGAATCGCGCATCGGTTGTTATGTTAGTATAATTATATCCCTTTATACCAATGGAACTGATCTTACCATTGAGCAGAAAATCGGCCGTACGTTGAGTAAGTCCTTTACCGCTGATCTGTCCGTTGAGACTTACGCGTTGGTAGAATGTTGTATCACCGAGGTACTGTCCTAAATCAAATGATGTCAGCGAAAGCTTACCCTTATAGACTGAGTAATCTATATTCTCTTCATTTACTTTCAGGTTAATGTCCGAGCGTATCGTACCGAGTTTGCTGGCAAATGTTCCGTTGGCAACAAAATCGGTTGGGTAACCTAAAAATTGTCCGTGCATACGAAGTATACCCAGCGGGCGCAGACGGTTAAGTGTACGATCATTAAACAAAAAGGTAAAGTCGCGCGGATCGAAGATCGAATTCTGAACGTTGAGGTTAATGAAGGTCTCATTGAAGTTAGGCAGCCCTTCCATATCCAGCGAACCATTCAAGTTGGTGCTCCCTATACCCAGTTGCATTTTACTGAGCTTGAACTTATCTACTCTTCCGTTAAATATACCACTGAGCTTCAGCGGCTGCGTTATGCGGTTTACACCAGGAGCAAAAAAGTCGAGGTCTTTTGGGTCGATGGTGGTGTTGGTCAGATTCGCGTGAATCTTTACTTTGCTCACAAAGTCGTTCAATTCGCGTAAGCCGTTATAGCGAAACACAATGGTATCGGAAACTGTACTTTCACCGGCTTGCAGGTTGAGTCCCGTAAATTCCATACCGCCTTGCGAAATCCGGAAGAAGGTTGATAACTGGTTTACCCTGAATTTTGTTTTCAGGTCTTGCGTGATCAGTGTGCGAACAAAAAACTCCGTGGTATCGCCTAACACGACAAAGCTGTTGAGGTGACCTTCATCTACAGCGAGCGAGAAATGATTATAGTCAAATCCATTCCGTATCGTATCCTGATCCTGGTTGATATAGGTGAACTGACTTTGATTGAGAAAGGCTTCACCGATGTTTATGCGTGGAGGTTTACCGGTACCTTTGCCACCGGAAGAGTAACCTTCGTTGATCCGGTTGATGAAGACATTGATATTCAGATCGCGCGAGGTATCAGACTCATGAATTTTAGTAAGATATACATGGGCGCTGTCAACATAGATACCGTCAATGTTAACGTTGTTGTTTTCGAGAAGCTGCGAAAGTTTAAAGTTGATGAGGATCTCTTTGGCCCCGATCATCCGGTTGCCTTCGAGGTCATAAACGCTGACTCCGGTAAGTTCGAGACGATCGAACCAGAGCATACGAAAACCTTTTACGGTTGAAGGAAAACCCACTACTTCGGTAAAATTGCGCAGAAACCGGGAGGCCAGCCAGTTTTGAACAGGCGGCATTTGCAGCACTAAAAAACCTGATATGAGCAGGAATATAAGGGCTGTAAAAAGATAGGCGAGTATCTTTCGAATTCTATTTTTGATAACTTGCCGGTTCATTCTAACTACACATGCGTCCCGTTATCCTTGCCATTGAGTCTTCGTGCGATGAAACATCTGCCTCCGTTATACGAAACGGCAAGGTACTTAATAATATTATCGCCTCACAGGCAGTCCACCAAAAATACGGAGGAGTGGTTCCTGAACTCGCTTCACGTGCACACCAGCAAAACATAGTAGCGGTAGTGAACGAAGCGATGGAAACTTCGGGCATCAGCAGAACAGAACTCGATGCCATTGCGTTCACGCGCGGCCCCGGATTAATGGGAGCTTTACTGGTAGGTGTATCGTTTGCCAAAGGGATGGCAATGGCGCTCAACATTCCGATGATCGAAGTCAATCACATGCAGGCACACGTGCTCGCGCATTTCATTGACGATCCTAAACCAACGTTTCCGTTTCTTTGTCTCACGGTAAGCGGTGGACATACGCAGATCGTACTGGTAAAAAGTCATCTCGACATGGAGGTGATCGGACAAACACAGGATGATGCCGTAGGAGAGGCGTTCGATAAGGCAGCCAAGATTATGGGACTTCCATATCCTGGCGGACCGCTGATCGATAAGTATGCGCAGTCTGGGAATCCGAAGGCCTATAAGTTTTCAGAGACGGTTATGCCCGGACTTGATTTTTCGTTCAGTGGAATCAAAACTGCTTTCCTATATTTCCTTCGCGATGAAAAGGCCCGGAACCCTAATTTCGTAGAAGAACATGTTAATGATATATGTGCCAGTCTGCAGCAGCATCTCATTAACATGTTGCTCACCCGGGTGCGACAGGCCAGCGAGCAAACCGGTATAAAAAATATAGCCATAGCCGGAGGTGTTTCCGCCAACTCCGGGTTACGCAAAGAGTTAAAAGCTCTTGGCGATAAGCAGGGATGGAATATATTTATACCTTCATTTGAATATTGTACCGACAACGCAGCGATGATTGCTGTGGCGGCACACTATAAATACCTGAAGAGTGAATTTTGTTCACTCGATGTTACTCCCCTGGCGCGAATGCCTTTGTCTTGAGTTGAACGCGTTGAGCATGAAGCTTTACACGTTCAGTTGTATACATGGAAAGATGTAGCACGATGAAAAGTATTGCAACAACACAACAAGAACACCGCTATACCGTTCAACCGCAGGACGTAGCTGCCTTTCATGGGGAAGTAGTACATCCGGTATGCTCCACATTTGTATTGGCACGTGAAATCGAATGGACAACGAGACTGTTTGTGCTGGAGATGAAAGAAGACGATGAAGAAGGTATCGGGACACAGGTGAGTATTGATCATAAAAGTCCTGCGTTTGTCGGAGAAGAAATTATCTTTACTGCCCAAATCGAAAGTCTTCGCGACCATGAACTGATCTGCAGTTACAAAGCGATGGCAGGCAACCGGCTTATTGCCACTGGTCAGACAGGACAAAAGATTTTAAAGAAAGAAACCCTCAAAGGAATTTTTACCAGGTGAAAGTAAAAATCAGTTTCACACAACTGTATTTATACCGGTAACCCTATATTTGAATAACTGAAGATGAAACAACGTTTTTCTGATAATATTAATATAAAGAACCGCCAGGCAAGTTTTGAATTTGAGTTGTTGGATAAGTATGTGGCGGGCATGGTGCTGATGGGCACGGAAATTAAATCAATCCGCGAAGGAAAAGTAAACCTGCAGGATGGCTATTGCTACATTAACAATGGCGAACTGTTTGTGAAGGGCATTAACATTACTCCGTATGCACAAGGTACGCACTATAATCATGCTGCTACCCGCGAGCGAAAGCTGTTGCTGAAACGTTCGGAGATAAAAAAACTGGAAGGTAAGATTGAGGAGAAAGGATTAACGTTGATTCCCACCCGACTTTTTATTAACGATCGTGGACTTGCCAAGTTGGAGATTGCTATAGGAAGGGGTAAGAAACTTCACGACAAGCGCGACAGTATACGGGAGCGAGATGCCAAGCGTGAGTTAAATCGTATTAAGCTAAAGTAAACGGAGAATTTTCATAATGGAGAATATGAATTATGGTGTTTGTCGCCTGAGCGTATTGTCGGTACGTGCGGAAGCTTCTGATAAAGCGGAGCAGACAACACAGCTTCTGTTTGGAGATCATTATGAAGTGATGGACCAGTCGAAAGACAAGAACTGGTTGCGTATCCGTATTCATTTTGATCAGTATGAAGGATGGATCGATACCAGGCAGCATCATGCCGTATCGAAAGAGTATTTTGATTACCTCGAGAAATCCGAATTTAAAATTACCACCGACCTTACTTCGAGCATGCTCTACAACAAGAGCCCGCTGGTAATTCTTATGGGGAGTATGATACCCATTTCAAGTTCTGAACTGTTCAAGATGGAAGAACAGTTTGCTTTTAATGGCGAAGCAAAAAACGTTGGACTGAAACGCGAGTACGAATACCTCCGAAATATAGCAGTGAAGTATATAAACGCTCCGTATCAATGGGGTGGTAAAAATCCGTTTGGTATAGATTGTTCCGGCTTTACGCAGATGGTGTTCAAGATCAGCGGCTATAAACTTCTCCGCGATTCATCGCAGCAGGCCAATCAGGGTAAAACTGTTAAAGATTTTACAGAAGCGCGTCCCGGTGATCTGGCCTTCTTTAAAAATGCCGAAGGAAAAATTGTACACGTTGGTATATTATTGCATGAAGACAAAATCATTCATGCATCCGGCCGCGTTCGTATTGATCAGTTTACATCAGAAGGCATCGTTAACAGCGAGACCAAAGCATTAACGCACACATTGTCTCATTTGAGGAGAGTACTCACGGAGTAACGTACACGATCATCATCAGATCAAAATAACATCAATCAGTTTTTCCGGTAGCCCGGCATAGTTTATAGCACTGCTGTACAGATAGTCTTCGGGCGATAGTACAATGCCGGCTTTTACAGGATTGTTGTGGATATACTCCAGCCGCTGCTCCAGCATTATATTCGTATTTAGTTCGATCGGGTGCGAGTGCTGCTCCCAGAACTGATATATTTTATTGTTAGGATTATAGCGGCCGGTACGTTCAAACATCCACATTAATAAATCCTTTCGACTTTCCTGCGGATTATCTTTTACGGCTTCAATGATTTTTACAGAAGTATATTTTTTGATGTCGCGTATAATTCCCTGCAGATCGCCAGTACCGCGTCTGCCGATGATCATGTGTACATGATTCGTCATGATGCAATAGGCATATAGGTCTAGTCCTTTATACTGCTGACAGTATCGCAGACTATCCATAAATATATCTCTATATTCTCTTCGCGTAAAAACATCCAGCCATCGGATGACAGTAAAGGTCACGAAATATAGTTGATCCTGATCCCGGATCTTGTACTTACGACTCACAGCTAACGGTTAATTTTTTGCAATAGTATAGTAAATATACATCTGGCGCAAGTCTGACGACTTGTGCCAGCCCATGAAATCAGTCTTCCGACTGATAAAAATGTATTTATTTTTTTTTGAATAGTAATTCCAAGTCAGAAGACTTGGAATATATATAGGCACAAGTCTTCAGACTTGCGCCAGTTATGGGGTAACTACTCTGGCAAAAGCATCCCGTATATAAACACGCGAAACCCAAATCTTCGACTTGTTCGGATTTACTTCGATCGATTCAAGAACTCCACCACACCGAACATTCTTACCAATATACCGTGAAGGATTAATCGGCTCCTTATAAACAAAGTACTCGAAACAGAGAATTGATGTTTTAGTTTTGTTAGCCGTAGTTGTCATTCCCTTTAATATACCATTGTGCATAACAAACTTTAGCGAGTTATACCCCAGCGCGGTGCTGTCAATACAAGGATGTGCCGGCATAACAACCCAATGCCCTATATATTGGTTGGTGCTCTTTGTAAATTCATCATACGTCATCTGGTCAGCAGTAACCATACCAGCAGCCGCAAAGATATTCATATAGGTTACGATACCGCGTATATCGGAGGAGTCGTTTTTTGTAGAGCTGAGAAGCTGTTTTGTTTTTTCAAACGCACTTTTAAAGTCTTCGTTCTGTAGATAGGGGATAACACTTTTAAAGTCGTCATGCGTTACTACCTGGGCGCGGATTATGCTTGGGAGGAGTAGGAATATACCGATAGCAAGAAACTTCATGGTGAGGGAATAGCGGCAGTTGTAACGAAGCGCTATAATTTACTAACGGAATATAGCCCCGGTCAGATATCTACCGGCATTACTTTTTTTCCGTGCTTCAGCAGCCCGGCTACATCTTCATGTGCTCCGGTAAACGGACCAGACGATTCAATTTTTAAAGTAGCCATGGCAGCACCAAACTCACCAGCCGTTTGCAGGCCGGCATTCCGGATGCGCTGGTATAAATAGCCTGCCATATAGGTATCGCCACAACCAGTGGCATCCGTTACAGCTTTAGGAAGGTAAGCCGGTATATCATAAAACGTATTTTGGTGATAGATAACGGAACCTTTGCTGCCCAGTGTAATGATTACTTCCTTTACACCCCAGTCGGCTAGTATCTTTGATCCTTCGCGAACATCGCTGCTGCCTGTAAGCACTTCCATTTCGTGTTCGTTGGCTTTCAGTATATCGATATAGGCAAGTGCTTCCCGTTTTGCGGGCCAATCTATAGCCAGCACATTTTCGTTTTCTACTTTACGCAAATAACCTTGTACATCGAGGGATACAATACTTTTTTCTGCAAGGTACTTGATAACTTCCGTAGCGATGTCATCAGCCAGCAGTGGACCAAGATGAAAAATTTTGGCCTGTACATCTGCGAGTTGTTCTATCGTAAACGGATCTGCTGTTTGTAAAACCCGCTGCGTACGATGATCAACGTTGTGTGAGTAAATGTTTTCAAAATATACTGTATGAGCACTGGGCAATGCATTAACATCAATACCCTTGGCACGAAGTTCTGTCACAAACTTCATTTCACTTTCCGCAAGCGCAGTTACCAGGGTATACTTGACAGCCATGTTTTTAATGGCGTTGGAGAAGTAAAACGATGTACCGCCCGCCATGTGAACGGTTGATTTTGGAGTAACTACTTTGTCAAGCGTAATGTGTCCGATGCAGCAGATGTCAAACATAATTTTAACAAGGTCAGTGGGCGGTCGGGGCAGGGCCGCCTTTAAAAGCCTCAAAAATAGTAAAGATTGTGATCAATCGCTGATTTTCTTAAAATACCGTTTGCAATGCGGTAATTTTCAGGTAATGTGACGAAGTTCCAGGGTTTATATTATTCCGCTGAAGCGAACGGAAGGTATTTGGTGGAAATCCACTTTACGTCATACTCACTGCTATAAAAGAAGTATTTTCCGTCCGGCGAAAAATTAGGACAATACTCATACGTTGGCGTATTAAACTGTCTGCCCATATTTTTCGCAGTCAACCACTGATGATTGTCTTTTTGAGAATAGTATAGATCAGCTTCTCCATACCCACCTGCTCGGTTGTACGAGGTAAATATGATCGATTGTTCATCGGGAGTGATGAGCGGGTCGTGCTCGTCTGTTGTTGTATTTATAGATGGGCCAAGGTTTTCGGGCGAAGTATATTTTCCATTCACCAGTTTGCTCACATACAGATCAAGACCACCATAACCACCTTTTCGCGTGGAGGCAAAGTATAGATTGCCGTTTGCAGCTAACGATACATAATACTCGGTGCTATCGGAATTTACTCCTTCAACATTTTCCGGAGCCGACCATGTTCCGTCTGCATTGGGATGAATTTTCCAGATGTCGTAATCCCGGAGTGTGTCGCTTTCATGTTTTGGCCGATTGGATATATAGTATATCGTTCCATCAGACAGGATGAACGGATCAGCTTGTGAATACTCCGCTTCTGAAAATGGTGCCATTGCAATAGTATACTTCTGTTCCGGGTTTAACGAAACCTGGTATATATCCCATTTTCCTTTTTTGGCGCGACAGAAGTAATACGTTTTTCCATCCGGAGAGAAAGCCGAATTGAAATCAAGCGAGTCTGAGGATACAACACCTGGTAAAAAAGTTAACACGACTGAGTCAGGAAGTGGTGTCGGGTAGGAGATGGCGTCATTCTTTTCAGGAGCACAGCTACCTGCCAATAAAATAAGTACAATGTATATGTAAACAGTTGACTTCATAATTTATACTGGATTAGAGGATTCTTTCTTACGATGATAATACCTGCGTGCTTTGTCATTGCTGCCACATACCTGCATATTGCACCAGCGTCTTTTGCCGTTTTTGGTTGTGTCCAGAAAAAGCCACCGGCAGGTAGGACATTCTTTAATCCTGTCAAAAGATTGTGTCGAAAGTGTATCAAAGGCATATTTAACCAGGATATATAGGGGCTCTTTCAGTATAGTTTTTTCGGAAACGATGAATGACGTAGCAACCTCCTTACGACCAACTTCTACACGCATGTTTGAAAGAGCTTCGGAAAAGAAACCATTGAAGGCATCTACTGTTTCCCTATCTGCCTTTTGCTGTTGTGCCAGGGACGAGAATAGTTTGAAAACTACCTCGCGCACTTCAATGATCTGTCGTAATGTATCTGCTGATTTCCGCGTATGACTTTTAGAGAACGCAGCGATCGCATCCATTTTTCCTTTGGGCAATAACTTGATTTTATTGATCCAATCAACGAAGTCGTCATACTTCGTCAGGTAATCGAAATAGTCGGGATCATTCCGGTTACTGATTGTATTGGTGAAATCAAAAACCGGACAACCGCCATCGAGTTGCAGCGTAGCAATACTTCTCATTTTATAAACGTATTATATTTTACCATTAAAAACAATTTAGATGGTGATAAAATTACTGGTGCAAGTCTATCGACTTGTACCTAACGATGGTGACAGTCTCCAGACTGTCAAAAAATGTTAGCCATAAAACGAAGCCGTTCTATACAAAATAGCCTCACTATTTATTAAATTACCTCCTAA
>CAMLLI010000008.1 GCA_946480685.1 uncultured Flammeovirgaceae bacterium
CTGAAGCCAGTATGCCGAAAGAGATCATTTATGCTTTTGCATACCTGAAGAAGGCTGCAGCAATGGCCAACCACGAACTCGGTGTTTTAGCAGCCGATAAAAAAGATCTGATCGCTAAAGTATGCGATGAAATTCTTACCGGTAGTCTCGATGCTGAATTCCCGCTGGTGATCTGGCAAACCGGATCCGGTACACAGAGTAACATGAACGTGAACGAAGTAATCGCTTACCGCGCGCATGTAATTCAAGGCGGTAAACTTACAGACGAGAAAAAAGTATTGCACCCGAACGATGACGTTAACAAGTCGCAATCTTCCAACGATACATTTCCTACCGCCATGCACATCGCTGCCTATAAACAGGTAGTTGATATAACGCTTCCCGGTATGAAGAAGCTTCGCGATACACTTGCTAAAAAATCAGAAGCCTACAAAAATATAGTGAAGACCGGACGTACGCATTTTATGGATGCAACTCCGCTTACACTCGGTCAGGAATTTTCAGGATATGTTCAGCAAATTGATAACAGCATCCGTGCTATAAAAAATGCACTGGAAGTTGTTCGCGAACTCGCGCTGGGCGGAACTGCTGTAGGAACCGGACTCAATACTCCGAAAGGTTATGATGTACTCGTTGCTAAAAAAATAGCAGACCTTACCGGACTTCCTTTCATTACTGCTCCGAATAAATTTGAAGCACTGGCTGCGCACGATGCCATGGTAGAATTATCAGGCGCACTGAAAAGATCAGCGGTAGCGTTTATGAAAATCGCGAATGACATCCGTATGTTAAGTTCAGGTCCTCGCTGCGGTATAGGTGAAATAGTTATACCGGATAACGAACCAGGTTCTTCCATCATGCCGGGTAAAGTAAATCCAACACAACCGGAAGCGCTTACCATGGTATGTGCACAGGTAATCGGAAATGATGTTGCAGTATCTATAGGTGGGTCAACAGGACATTTCGAATTGAATGTTTTCAAACCCGTTATAGCAGCAAACGTACTTCAATCAGCGCGACTGATTGGTGATGCTTGTGTATCCTTCAATGATAAATGTGCAGAAGGTATAGAACCGAATGAAGCTATCATTAAACAACATCTTGAAAATTCGTTGATGCTCGTAACATCACTCAATACACACATTGGTTATGAGAATGCAGCGAAGATTGCCAAGAAGGCGCACAAGGAAAATAAAACACTGCGCGAAGCAGCAGTAGAGCTGGGCTTGGTTACTTCGGAGCAGTTCGATCAATGGGTAAGACCTGAAAAGATGGTTGGAAGTCTTTGAGAAATAGCACCTTCCTGAAAAATATAATAAATTATTTGTACTTTTAAATGGGATTTAAACCAAACAAGCCATGAAATACAGACTTACTTTATTTTTTTGTCTGGCTTTAATTTTTTCATCTACACTAGTTTCTGCACAGCTCTCCAAACAAGAAAAGAAGGAGTGGAAGAAAAAAGCCAAGCAATTTTCTAAAAGCCCTGAGAGCCTGAAACAATTAACAGAGGAAAAACAGGCAGCAGAAACACAAGTATCTACACTGAACCAGAAGGTAACGCAGATGCAAAGCCAGGTGAGTGAGAAAGATGCCAAGATCGTTCAACTTGAAGATGAACTTACGCAGGCACGCGGACAACTCACGTCAGCAAAAGCAGAACTCGCACAGTTGAAAGAAAGTCCGGTTATTAATCCGATGGATTTTTCGAAGGGTATAGTTTTTAAAGTACAGATAGGTGCTTTCAAGAATAAAGATCTTGCTAAGTATTTTGATAACAACCCCAACTTTGGCGGTGAAGTAAAAGAAGGTGAACCACAAAAAGTAACGATCGGAATTTTCCGTGACTACTGGGAAGCCGATACCTTTAAAAAGTATATGCGTGAAATGGGCGTTAAAGATGCATGGATCGTTCCATACAAAGATGGCCAGCGCGTAGAAATTAAAGATGTTCTGGAAGGTGTTGTAAACGAGAAACCCGCAGAAAGCTCTAAATAAAAAATTGTTTCTGTTTGAAATAAAAGCAGTGGTTAAACACTGCTTTTTTGTTTTTAATGCGCTCTGGTCCTGTTATTGATGTCTCAAAGTTTTTAAATTTTTAAAAGACCGGCACTGCCTTATTTTTGCAAAATGACTTGCTTGCGGAATCTCCTGTTTCTCTTGTTTTTGCTGCCTACAACCCTTCTGGCACAGATTCGTGTCGGCAAGCTCGTTATAAAAAAGAATGAAGTTTTCGAACTGGGTCAATCCGATATCCTGGTTGCTGATACACTCATCATGATGGATTCATCGCGCCTGGTGTTGAACAAACTCAAGGCAGAAAATTTTGTGCGCGCGCGCTGGGCAGTATTTGGTCGCAATTGTGTTATTGACGGAAAAGGTATAGATGGCAAGCCAGGACGAAGCGGAAGAAACGGAGACACTCCAACCATTCCCTGCAGCTCAGGTCAGCCGGGCCGCAACGGAGGAAAAGGTCTTGATGGAACACCAGGCATTAATCTTTTTCTGTATCTTGAAAGAATAACCATGAACGGAAATCTGATTATAGATTTAAGTGGAGGCAATGGCGGACGTGGCGGTGATGGAGGCAACGGTGGTGGCGGGAGTCCGGGCACTGTACATTGTATAGGAGGCGATGGCGCCAACGGAGGCAATGCCGGGCCGGGCGGAAATGGTGCTAACGGAGGAAGTTTAACATTAGACAACGCGAAGAATCCTGCTGTAAAAGATTTAATAGGAAAACAGATCATTATTAAAAACTACGGTGGTATGGCTGGCCCTCCCGGACGAGCCGGATACTACGGACCGGCAGGATTAGGTCCATCGCGCAGAAATGGTAAAAAAGGCTTGCCAGGAACTGAAAGCGCCTTCGGTTTAGGAGGTGGCTATGGCAAAATCAACATCGAATCAAACTAGCAGATGTATAGAAGATGGATTCAAAAAGAAATACCCTCACAAGAGGAAGTTGAAAGGCTTTCGCAGGCAATTAATGTAAATCACTGTTTAGCTTCTATTCTTATTCAGCGAAAGATCACTGAGTTTGACACAGCTAAAAATTTTTTCCGGCCTTCGCTCGAACATCTTCACGATCCTTTCCTGATGAAGGATATGGATAAAGCTATAGATCGTTTGAAGAAAGCGATTGATTCAAATGAAAAAATACTGATCTATGGCGATTACGATGTAGACGGTACCACGGCCGTGTCGCTGGTATATAGTTACCTTCACAACTTTTACAAGGACTGCGAAGTATATATACCCGATCGCTATGCTGAAGGGTACGGTGTTTCGCTTGCAGGTATAGAGTGGGCTGAGCAAAACGGATATACGTTAATCATTGCGCTCGACTGCGGTATAAAATCATCGGAGCTCATTGACACGGCACGCAACAAGGGTATAGATTTTATTATCTGCGATCACCACTTGCCGGATGACAATATTCCGCTTGCAGCTGCAGTACTCGATCCGAAACGTAAAGACTGTAATTATCCCTATAAAGAATTAAGTGGTTGTGGTATAGGTTTTAAACTGGCGCAGGCGTATGCACAACGCTATCGCGATAGTCATGAAATATACCAGTACCTTGATCTGGTTGCCGTAAGTATAGCTTCTGATATAGTGCCCATCAACGGAGAGAACAGAACGCTTGCACATTTCGGTTTAAAGAAGCTGAACGAAAATCCGTCTCCAGGCTTAAAGGCGCTTCGCGAGATAGCTGCTATAAAAAATGATCTCGATGTTTCCGGTATTGTATTTACGCTGGGGCCTCGTATAAATGCTGCCGGTCGTGTAGCACATGCTCGTGCTGCGGTGGAGTTGCTCATTGCCAAAAGCGAAGAAGAAGCAAACGACCTGGCGGGAAAAGTAAATATCAAGAACGACCTTCGTAAACAATTTGACTCGGATATAACCGAAGAAGCCATTGCCATGATTGAAGGCGATGCAGCGTTGCGCTCCGCCAAGTCAACAGTACTTTTTAAAAATACCTGGCATAAAGGTGTAATTGGCATAGTTGCTGCTCGCTGTGTAGAGAAGTACTATAGACCAACGGTGATCTTAACGGAATCCAATAATAAAATTACAGGCTCGGCACGAAGTGTTAATGGCTTTGACTTGTATAAAGCTATACATGAATGCAGCGACCTGCTTGAAAAATTCGGAGGACATAAATATGCTGCCGGCTTAACATTGGATATACAAAACCTTGAATCGTTTCAGCGCAGGTTTGAAGAAGTGGTTTCATCCTCTATAACAGAGGATATGCTCACACCTGTTATTGAAATTGATATGCCGCTTAACTTCGACACCATCACGCCAAAATTTTTAAACGTGTTGAAGCAGATGGCGCCTTTCGGCCCGGAAAGTCAGCGTCCGGTTTTCCAGGCGAGCAATGTATATGTATTTAATTCGCTGTCTAGTTTTAAAGACAAGCATGTTCGTTTTCTCGCGGCACAGGAAGGAAGCGACAGTGTATTTCAGGCTGTAGGTTTTGACCTGGTGGAACACTACGACAGACTTTCGAGACGCGATACATTTAAGATGGCTTATACCGTAGAGGAGAACACATTCAATGGAACAACTTCCATTCAATTAAGAATCAAAGACATTAAATTTCATTGAGATGATATTGCGCGCAGAACATTTAATGAAGAAGTATAAAACGCGAACTGTTGTGAACGATGTTTCTGTGCAGGTTGCGCAAGGAGAAATTGTTGGTTTGCTCGGTCCGAATGGCGCAGGTAAAACTACGTCCTTCTATATGATCGTAGGTTTGATAAAACCGAATGAAGGAAAAATTTTTCTGGATGATCAGGAGATAACTCCGCTGCCGATGTATCAGCGCGCACGCATCGGTCTCGGTTATCTTGCACAGGAAGCTTCCGTTTTCCGAAAATTAACCGTTGAAGAAAATATTATGTCGGTGCTGGAGATGCGCGATTACACAGCCCAGCAACGAAAAGAAAAAGTAGACGAACTGATTGAGGAATTTAGTCTTCATAAAGTTCGAAAAAATATGGGCATGTCTCTTTCAGGTGGTGAACGCAGAAGAACGGAGATCGCGCGTGCGCTTGCTGTTGATCCTAAATTTGTTTTACTCGATGAGCCCTTTGCTGGTGTAGACCCGATAGCGGTTGAAGAAATTCAAACCATCGTTGCCAAGCTCAAGAATAAAAACATCGGAATACTCATCACCGATCACAACGTTGATGAAACATTGTCCATTACGGATCGCGCTTACCTGATGGTAGACGGAAAGTTGTTCAAGTCCGGAACGGCCGAAGAACTTGCCAGCGACCCGCAGGTAAGAAAGGTTTATCTGGGACAAAACTTCGAGTTGAGAAGAGCAAAAATTACGCTTCCCGCCGAAGAAAAATGGTCTGATCCATCCGAAGGATTATAAGATTCTTAAATCGACCAGCACACGCACTTTACTTCCGTTCTAGTCGGCAAGTTTTACTATTTTTGATTTTACTGTAAAGTGTGTAAATGGGACTGATCAATTCTATATTAACATGGGTTATGAAGAAGCGCATCCACCAGATGGAGCTCTTCATGAAATATCCGCATGAAGTACAGGATGAGCTTTTCAAAAAACTGATCTATAGTGCTCGCTATACCGAGTTTGGTTTGCAGTATGATTTCAGTAGTATACAAACCTACGAGCAATTCCGCGAGCGTGTTCCGGTTCACACGTACGAAAAAATTTTCCCGTTCATCGAGCGTCTCATGCGCGGTGAGCAAAACATTCTGTGGCCAACGGAAATAAAATGGTTTTCAAAATCATCGGGCACCACGAACGCACGCAGTAAATTTATACCGGTATCGCAGGAAGCGCTCGAAGATTGTCACTTCAAGGGCGGAAAGGATCTTATATCCATCTACGTTAACAACTATCCGGATACAACATTGTTTGATGGTAAAGGTCTTGCCGTTGGAGGCAGCCATCAACTCAATGATTTCGATCCGAGTGCAAGCTCTTATTACGGAGATGTATCGGCAGTGATTATGCAGAACCTTCCGCAGTGGGCCCAGTTCATACGCACGCCAAGTCTTGAAACAGCGTTGATGGGTAACTGGGAAGAAAAAATTGAAAAGCTCGCGCGCGAAACGGCCCGCGATAATGTTACCAACATTGCCGGTGTACCCACGTGGACAATTCTATTGATACAAAGAATTGTTGAACTGGAAGGAAAGAATAATATACTGGAAGTATGGCCTAACCTCGAAGCGTTCTTTCACGGAGCTGTTTCGTTTACACCCTATCGCAATCTTTTCAAAGCGCTTATACCTTCTGACAGAATGCGCTACTGGGAAATATACAATGCCAGTGAAGGCTTCTTCGGTATACAGGATCAGCGCGATTCGGACGAAATGTTATTGATGCTGGACTATGGTATATTCTATGAATTTATACCGGTATCAGAACTTGATAACGAAAATCCGCGCGCGGTTCCGTTAGGCGAAGTGCAACTCAATACAAACTACGCTATGCTCATTTCTACCAACGCAGGTTTATGGCGCTATAGCATTGGTGATACTATAAAATTTACTTCGCTTGCTCCGTATCGTATAAAGATATCAGGTCGCACTAAACATTTTATTAACGCCTTTGGCGAAGAGCTTATCGTTGAAAATGCAGATGCCGCAATCGCGAAAGCTTGCGATGAAACCGGGGCAATTATCGAGAACTTTACGGCCGCACCTATATATATAGATCACGGTAAAAAAGGCGGACACGAATGGCTGATCGAATTCAAAATCCGACCGTCAAACCTCGAGCATTTTACACATATACTTGACAAAACACTTCGTCAAATAAATTCCGACTACGATGCGAAGCGCGCACACGATCTCGCACTGATCGCGCCCCGTGTACATTGTCTTGAAGAAGGAACGTTCTATGCCTGGATGAAAAACCGCGGTAAGCTTGGCGGACAAAACAAAGTTCCTCGCCTGTCCAACACGCGCGAGTATGTTGAAGATATACTCAAGATGATGGCAGAGGTAGAGCGATAAATATACTTTCAAATTAAAAGAAACTAAAAAGGGTGGACTATATCCACCCTTTCTTATTTATAAAAGTGATGTGCTTTAATTTATAGTAAATGTACTCTCACTGAGTATCTCCATAGGTACATCCATATCCTGTGGAACCATGCCTCCTGCCAGCAAAGTCATCTTACCTTTTATTTCAGAGAGTACTTCCATTTTGGATGGCCATCCGCTTTTAAGATCAACGGTACCTTTGGTCATCTGGCGTCCGCCTAAATCTACTTTCGCCTGCATGCCATTGATCGTTGTTGGTTTGTCTTTGTCGATAGTAACAATGACACCATCACTTACGATAGATGCAACTGTACCCTCGAGTTTTTCGAATGTCCAGGTGTTGTTAATCTGCATCGGGAAGTTAAGCGCTGTGCTTATGGTGTTCTTCCAGGTATCACCTGTTTTCACTTTTGCAGTCGGGTATTGCATCAACGACATTTCAATACTCGCCTTGATTGATTGTTCACTCATGGCCTGCTGAAGAGATTGCTTCGCCTGATCTGCAGCAGCAGGTTCCATACCCAGTTCAGAAACTCCCGAGTATAGATTTTCGGTGCCTTCTACTTTTTCAATTATACCTTGTTTGTTCATAAAGATGTAGAACGGCTTCTTTGTCATCGTCTTCATCAACTTATTCTGTATGGTATCGTCACCACCTTCACTGTCCATGGTAACATCGCCCATAGGCATTTTCATCAGCATCTTAATCTTCGAATATGTTGTTTCCACTTTTGCCCCGGTAGGGGTTAACGCAACAACCTTTAATTGCATAGCACCATCCAGCGAAACATTAACAGACATCTCTCCTGCTCCCGGTACAGATTGAGTAATGGTTTGTTTGGTGGTTTGAATCCACTCATGCACATCACCAACTTTAAAGATATACTCCAGCTTAACTTCTTTCGCGGTGTTGGTAAAGGCGCAGGCTATAAATACAAGAACTACTAAACGCAATGCTTTCATAAGGTTGTTTATAGAATAAAAAAATTCAGCTCAATCTCTCTTTATGCTCTTTAACCAAGAGCCTATACTCCACCGCGTTGATTCCTGTACGATGGTACCGCTCTCGGCTGCACGATTAACTTTCTCCACGGTATAAAATGCGCTGGGTAAAATATCTTTTAGTTTTAACAAGAGGTCATCCAGGTGTTCTCTTTCCAAAACCGTAAACACCAGGTTCTCATGTCCGTCTGGTCCCTCTGCATGTACATGTGTATACCGAAACTGCTGCGAGTTAAGAAACGCAAGCAGGTGATAAACTTCTTTTCGTGTAATGATACGAACAATCACTTTGCCATAAGCGATTCGCTCTTCAATGATCATCCCAACAAAAATACCGGATGCGAAACCGGCAGGATAGGCAATGTAACAGATCCAGTTATCAAGGTGCTCAAAGATTTGCCGGATGGCCATCAGCCAGATGAACGATTCAAAAAAACCCAGGATCGTTGCTGTTGCTTTTCGCCCTCCCAACACATAAATAATGCGAATGGTGTTGATCGATACATCGGCAATGCGCGCGAAAAAAATCATTAGCGGTAGAATAAGAAAACTGAAAAGGCTCTCACTAATTCCCAGTGTACCGATAAAGAAATCTTCCATGATATTGCAATAATTAAATTAACATTCCCGACCTAAACTCTGCGAGGCTAAAGTTAGCGAGCTTCGGGCCGTAAGCTATACATTGACTTTTTATTTTGCGCATGTTAACGGTTTTTTTATCACGGGTTGTCTCAGTAACTTTATTCCGAATAAACTCAACCCGGGTTGTATTGCTTAAAACGTAAAACAGAACCGTCAATCTACTTCAGGAGAAATCTGTGCGCGAGCGAATTAAGAGTCGTTGCACAGAAATCTTAAAAACCCACAAAAGATATGAACCTTAAACAGAAATTTTCCGAGAGCGACCTCCAGCGCATAAAAGAAGCAGTGAAGAAAGCGGAAGATAAAATCTCAGGAGAAATAGTTCCTGTTATTGTAGAACGCAGCGGTTCTTACTCAGAAGGAAACTACCGGGGCAGCTTGATGGGCGCATCGCTTATGTTCATTTTCATGATCATTCTCGATCGCTATATTATTACCGATGCTGCCAACACGCTTTACTACGATCCGGTTTTCATTTTTATCGCGGTAATTGTCGGAGGTGCTATAGGTGCAGTACTCCCTAATTTTATCGATCCGCTCAAGCGAATGCTGGTGAGCCAGCGACAGCTCGATTACTCTACACGCCAGCGCGCCGAGAATGCTTTTCTGGAAGAAGAAGTTTTTAATACACGCCATCGTACCGGCATCATGATCTTCATTTCATTCTTCGAACACGAAGTAATTGTTATGGCTGATAAAGGTATAAGCAAAGTAGTTGAACAAAAGCAGTGGGATAAAATTGTTGCTGACCTGATCTCACACATTCGTGAAGGAAAAATTGTAGAAGGTCTTGAAGCATCGATACAACGCTGTGGTGAAATTCTGTTGGAGAAAGGATTTTACAAAACGGAAGATGATACGAATGAGCTTGGAGATGAACTTCGCTTTGACCGTTAATCGTACCGATAACTATCGGTATACATTCCAAAAATTCCTAACGCCAGATTTTACCACATGACTTTCAGAATTCTTTTCATTCTTTTATTTATACCCTTACTCTCTTTTGCCCAGCGAAGTATACCTGAACACGGTGGTATATGGGTACATGATGAGGCGAATGTATTATCCGCGCAGACCAAGGCCAAGCTCGAAGCAATTTTAAAAGCCGAACGCGATTCAACCTCTAACCAGATTGCTGTATTGATCATTCCTTCTCTCGAAGGTGATGCGTTCGAGGAGTATTCCCTTCGTGTTGCTGAAAAATGGAAGCTCGGTCAGAAAGACAAAGACAATGGTGTACTGTTGGTCATTTCCATTAACGACAGACTTGTGCGCATTGAGACTGGTTACGGATTGGAGGGTGCATTGACGGATGCGCTTTCTAGTCGCATTAATCGAAATGAAATTGCTCCGCGTTTCAGACAAGGCGATTTTGACGGAGGTGTGAAGGCCGGTGTGCTGGCCATAATGCAGGCTATAAAAGGTGAGTATAAAAATGACGCTCCTCCTCCGCGAAAAAAATCAAGAAAGAATTCTCCGCTCATTACGTTACTGATTATAGTTGCCATTATTATTCTTGCTGCCCGCAGACGTGGTGGCGGAGGTGGTGGTGGTTGGTCATCACGGGGTGGATGGATCGGTCCTATAGGCGGAGGTGGATTTGGTTCTGGCTCCGGCTCGTGGGGTTCGGGTTCTGACTTCGGTGGTGGTGGTGGATTTGGCGGAGGCGGCTCCAGCGACTCTTGGTAATTTTTAGTTTAAGAAACGAAGAATGAAAAAAGTAGTATCAGTTGTTTTTCTGTTGATATGCGTGTGTATAGCTCAGGCACAACGTGCTGTACCCGAATTATGGGGCCATCGTATTCACGATGAAGCTCACATTCTTACGCAGGCTACGGTAGACAACCTGGAGGCTACACTACGAAAGCATGAAGACTCCACAACAAATCAGATTGCTGTTTTAATTATACCATCACTCGATGGAGAAGTGCTTGAAGAATACTCACTGCGTGTAGCGCATGATGTATGGAAGCTCGGAGCTAAAAATGATGACAATGGTGTGCTGTTGCTAATTGCAGTAGACGACCGAAAGATGCGTATTGAAGTCGGCTACGGACTGGAGGGTGTACTAACGGATGCTATAACCAGTCGCATTATCCGGAATGAAATAGCACCACACTTTCGCGATCAGCAATACGATGAAGGTGTTACCGCCGGAGTAAATGCTATTGTTGCTGCGATCGGAAACGAATATAGTACAGCGGATGCCTCGAGCAGTTCTGAGAACAATTCACTGGAGATGGATATGACCTGGCAAGAGCGCTTACTGATAGGGGCTTTCATCTTTGGTATACTGGGTATATTTACCGTGATCGGTGTTTTTGTACCGGGATGTGGTGGCTGGTTTATGTATGCTTTTCTTATTCCTTTTTATGCAATATTCCCGATGGCCGTGCTCGGTGTAACAGGCGGATTAACTGCGCTGGGTATATATGCTATCGGTTTCCCCATTGCAAAGCTTTTCTTCAGCCGAAGTACGTGGGGTAAAAAAGTGATAAGTAAAATGAATTCAGGAAACGGAAGACGAGGTGGAGGCGGTGGCTGGGCATCGGGCTCGGGTTGGTCATCCGGAAGAAGTTCGGGCTGGTCGTCTGGTGGAGGCAGCAGTGGCGGATTTTCCGGAGGCGGAGGTAGTTTTGGTGGAGGCGGAAGCAGCGGGTCGTGGTAATTTAAAGTTATGAACACAACGGAACATTTAGCACAGCAATATCAACTCGTGATAGGTTCGCGAAACGTTGTGATGGAGTTTTGCCAAAAGCTTGATGACAAAGTGTTCGTGAAGCTGAGTTCATTCAACGACAAAAGTATATCGGACCTGCTCGTTCATGTTACACATATATATACTTTCTGGCTCGGTAAATTCTCGCTTAAGAAAGATGTTGTGTTTGCAGACCCTGATACCATCAACAATCTGAAATCGCTGCAGCAACTTTATGAAAATGTAAACGACCTGGTTGCTGAATTTCTGGAATCTGTTAAACAGATGTCAGTCAACGAAATTTCCGGCGAAGCCGGAACACCAGGCAGAATCATCACGCGTTCTCCGTTCGAAATATTCACGCATGTAATTACGCACGAATTCCATCACAAAGGGCAGATACTGATCATGGGCAGACAACTCGGATTTGTGCCGCCCGATACGGATATCATTCGCTTTTAATGGTAAAAAATACTGACAATCATTTCAATAGGCCATATCCTAATCCTATTTTTGGGCCTTCTTTAAAACACGTCATAAACCGGAAGCCTGAGCAACGGAAGAAGTTTTGTTTAAGGCTTATAAAAATATCAGCAAGCGTAACAATCGTATCACTAGAAACAAACCACTTACCCTGATGAAAAGAGATAAAGTTATTTTCGACCTCATTGAAAAAGAAAAACAACGCCAGCAACATGGTATCGAACTGATTGCCTCCGAGAACTTCACATCCCTGCAAGTTATGAAGGCAATGGGTACAGTACTTACCAACAAGTATGCTGAGGGTCTTCCCGGAAAGCGTTACTACGGTGGTTGTGAGGTAGTCGATGAGATCGAGCAACTTGCTATAGATCGCGCGAAAGAATTATTCGGAGCAGAGTGGGCAAACGTGCAGCCTCACTCCGGAGCACAGGCAAATGCTGCAGTAATGTTAGCATGCCTGAAGCCTGGTGATAAAATTTTAGGTTTCGATCTTTCTCACGGAGGTCACCTTACACACGGATCACCAGTAAACTTCTCTGGTAAACTATATCAACCACTCTTCTACGGTGTAGACCAAGAGACTGGTGTGATTGATTTTGATAAAGTAATTGAAACAGCGAAACGCGAAAAACCAAAGATGATTATCTGCGGTGCTTCTGCGTATAGCCGCGATTGGGATTATAAAAAACTTCGCGAAGCTGCCGACAGCGTTGGTGCTGTGTTGCTTGCAGATATATCGCACCCGGCTGGTCTTATCGCTAGAGGTTTACTGAACGACCCGATGGAGCATTGCCACATCGTTACTACCACTACACACAAAACGTTGCGTGGTCCGCGCGGAGGAATGATCATGATCGGTAAAAATTATGACAACCCGTTCGGCCTGAAAACTCCAAAAGGCGAGCTGCGCAAAATGTCGTCTGTGCTTGACTCAGGTGTGTTTCCGGGTACACAAGGTGGTCCGCTTGAGCACGTAATTGCTGCCAAGGCAATTGCATTCCAGGAAGCACTTTCGGACGAATACATGGAATATATAGTTCAGGTTGCCAAGAATGCCAAAGCAATGGCACAGGCATTCCTGGATCGTGGCTATAAAATAATTTCCGGCGGCACTGATAACCATTTGATGCTGATCGACCTTCGTTCGAAGAACCTCACCGGAAAACAAGCGGAAGAATCATTGATACAGGCAGATATTACCATCAACAAAAACATGGTACCGTTCGATACGCAATCACCTATGGTAACATCCGGTATGCGTGTAGGAACTCCAGCCATTACAAGCCGTGGTATGATGGAGAAAGATGTAGTAAAAGTGGTTGAACTGATTGACGAAGCTTTGCAGAATGTTGACAACCCGAAACAACTGAAAGCTGTGAAGAAAAAAGTAAACCGCTTGATGGAAAAGTTTCCGCTTTATTAATTTGAAAAATTCAGAACGGCCTTCCTGAAAAAAACAGGAAGGTCTTTTTTATAACGCTTACGAATCATGCCATTAGATCAGGACCCAATAGAAGAAGAAAGTGGAGAAAAGGAAATGTCATTTCTCGATCACCTCGAGGAACTCCGGTGGCATGTTATCCGCTCATTAGGTGCGGTCGTTGTCTTTACCATTGTTGCTTTTGTTGAAGTAAAGTGGATATTTTCCAACGTAATTCTCGCACCCGCGAAATCAGATTTCTGGACGTGGAGAATGTTCTGTAAACTCGGACAGGCATTCAACTCGCAGGATCTTTGTATTGATGATATACCGCTCGAACTGCAGAGCCGCTTTATGACAGGGCAATTCACGATTACGATCGTGGCGGCTTTCATCATCGGCCTCGTTTTTGCATTTCCGTATGTAGTATGGGAGTTATGGCGATTCATTAAACCCGGCCTGCGCATAAACGAACGTAAAAATTCACGTGGCGTGGTAGGAGCTGTGTCAGCGTTGTTCCTGGCCGGTATATCGTTCGGATATTATGTTATCGCTCCGCTGATGGTATATGTTATGGTTAACTACCAGATCAGCGACATGATCAAGAACGAGTTTGATATCACTTCCTATGTATCAACCGTAGTAACGCTCGTGTTTGGTAGTGGTTTACTTTTCCAATTACCTGTGGTGATCTTCTTCCTGTCGAAAGTAGGATTAGTGACACCGGCATTTCTGCGCAGGTACCGGAAGCACTCCGTGGTAATTATACTGGTCATTGCAGCAATCATCACTCCGCCAGATCCACTTAGCCAGACATTGATCTCTATACCATTGTACCTGCTTTTTGAAATCAGTATAATTATATCAGCACGAGTTGAAAGACAACGGCTGAGAGATGAAGAGGAGGAACGCAGACGCGAACAAGAATCAACCCCATCACCATCATGAAAAAAATAGCAATAGGCAGCGATCACGCTGGATTTGAATATAAAGAAGCCCTTCGCACCTGGCTGGAAAAGAATGGCTATACCTATAAAGATTTTGGAACCTATAGCACAGCGTCTGCTGACTATCCGGATTTTGCTCACCCGGTAGCCAATGCCGTAGAGGGTAAAGAATTCGATATGGGTATATTGGTATGTGGCAGTGCTAACGGAGTTGCCATTACAGCAAACAAACATCAGGGTATTCGTGCAGCGATCTGCTGGACAGAAGAACTTGCCGGTTTAGCACGCCAGCATAATGATGCCAATGTAGTTTGTATTCCGGCACGCTTCATCAGCCTGGATGATGCAGAGAAAATAACGAACCGTTTTCTGACTGAGAAGTTTGAGGGAGGAAGACACGCAAACCGCGTAGGAAAAATAAGTTGCTAGAAATTAAAACTGCATTCTTCGTGATTCGCCGTCACGAGGAATGCAGTGTATATATACTATATCTTAATAGCTGAATTCTCCAGCTTCACTTTTCACAGTAACCTTCTTGCTATCGGATGCTTCTACCCGCCCGATAATTTTTGCGTCTACCTGGAAGCTGCGCGCTATATCAATAACCGTTTGTGCATACTTCTCTTCGAGGTATAGTTCCATGCGATGCCCCATGTTAAATACCTTATACATCTCTTTCCAGTCTGTTTTGCTTTGCCGTTGAATGAGCTTGAACAGTGGAGGTATAGGAAAGAGATTATCTTTTATCACGTGTACATTATCAACAAAGTGCAACACTTTGGTTTGCGCACCACCGCTGCAATGTACCATACCGTGAATTTTTGAACGGAGATCTTTCAGCACTTCAATAATTACCGGTGCATATGTACGGGTTGGCGAGAGCACAAGTTTACCGGCATCGATCGGAGATCCTTCAACTTTATCCGTCATCCGGCATGTGCCGCCATATACCAGGTCAGCCATAATATTGTTGTCGTACGACTCCGGATACTTTACTGCATACTCTTTATGAAAAACATCGTGGCGGGCGGAGGTTAATCCATTGCTGCCCATGCCTCCGTTGTAAGCAGATTCATATGTGGTTTGTCCGTATGAAGCCAAACCAACGATAACATCACCTGCCTGAATTTTACCGTTGTCAATAACATCGCTTCGCTTCATGCGCGAAACAACCGTGCTATCTACAACTATCGTTTTAACAAGATCGCCAAGATCGGCTGTCTCACCGCCGGTGCTGATGATGTTAAGACCATGACTGCGCAGCATCTCGAGAACTTCTTCGGTTCCGTTAATAACTGCAGCGATCACTTCACCCGGTATAAGACTTTTATTACGACCGATGGTTGATGAAAGAAGTATATTTTCTGTAGCACCCACACAAAGCAAGTCGTCTATATTCATGATGATCGCATCCTGTGCTATACCTTTCCATACTGAGAGATCGCCTGTTTCGCGCCAGTATATATAGGCCAGTGATGATTTTGTACCGGCACCATCGGCATGCATTACGGTGCAAAAATTTTCGTCATGCCCCAGGTAATCGGGCACGATCTTGCAGAAAGCTTTTGGAAAAAGACCTTTGTCCAGTTTGCTGATGGCCTGGTGAACATCTTCTTTGGAGGCCGAAACGCCCCGCTGATTATAGCGATCGGAGTTCAATGGATATCGATAAAGTAAAAGAAGATCCTTCATAAAAGATCTTCCGGTTAAAGAGTATATATTAAAGTTCTTTTTTGACCAGGAATTGTTCGAGGTCTTTCAGGTTGAGTACGCCTTCGTAATATGCTTTGCCAAAAATTACAGCAAATACACCCATATCATTTAAACGCTTGATGTCATCAACACCGCGAACACCGCCACTGGCGAGTACACATATCTCCGGGAAAGTGTTTATGATTTCCTGGTAATAATCAAATGCCGGTCCTTCAAGAACACCATCGCGCGAAACATCGGTAGACTTTACATACTTCAATCCGCGTGAATAGAAAAATTCGAGCTGCTCAAAAAGTTTAGTTTGTGTTTTACGCTGCCAGCCGCGGAAGAGTAACTCCTTCGAATTACGATCTACAACATCTGCACCCAGCGTTATTTTTTCACGACCATACGATATAATCCACGAAGCGAAAAGCTCCGGATTTGTTACCGCTATACTGGCAGCGGTTATATAGTCTGCACCAAACTCGTAAGCCTTGCTGA